>DASZQO010000301.1:0-4203 GCA_035549615.1 Acetobacteraceae bacterium | reverse complement strand
GATGCCTCTCCTTCCCGCGACATCGGCGCGCGGCCAATCCGCTCCAAAGAGGAACACTATCCGCCTTAGAGCCATTCGCATTCCCCTGGCTCACACAAACCGCGCGCTCTCTGTTTGTTTTTGCGACTCTCTTCACGCGATCGGCCGAGCCCGTCTGATCGCGATCGGCTTTCGGCGCCGGGTGATGCTCACGCGCGCGATAATCGCGAGCCGGTGGCCACAATCGTGCTCGCGCTTTTGAAAGTGGCTGCTGAAGCGATGAGGGCTCGCCCGTCGCTCTCTCGGGGCATTGTCACGCTTGCCACCGCCATGGAACATGGCCGCGCGGAAGGTCTATCTCCGCGAAAATCCCAGCCTCTTTGCCATCGCCGCGCACCACCGGTTAGCACCGATTCCGGCTGCGGCTCAGCAATGCCTGCGATCGCGGCTTGCGCAGGCCGGAGCGCTTCTGTGCCATCGTGGTGACTCAGGCTGGCGGGGACTGTGCATCGGCAACGAGGCCATGCGCGGGTTCGGCGCAGAGATGAATGGGACGGCAGCGATGCGCACCGAGATGGTACAAGGCGCGCAGATTGCTTCAATCGCGACAGTGACCCCCATCACAGAGCCCCCCGCGCGCAACCGTGTCGGCATCCTTTCCCCATGCGGCTCCCATCCTGCATGTTCGACAAGCAAGGCACTGCAACGGCCATGGGTCGGTGATCCGGGGTCTCGGCCCGCAGCGCTCGGCCCGCCTCTGTCGAGGTCAGCGGGCGAAGTCACCCCTCCCCCACCCTCCGGAGCCGGCCTCCGGTTTGGCTGCTCGCGGATCGTCCTCCCCGGAAGGGGAAGTCGGAGACAAAAAAATGGCGGCGCTTTTGGCGCCGCCAAGTTTAGGGAGGAAACGTCCAAGAAAAGCAGGCAGCCCGGCATCGCCGTACTGCTGCAACGCGGAAATTAAGCGCTTGCATGCCCCAGCGCAAGGGTTTTTTGCATCGCGGCAAAATTTTCTATGGTCGCTCACGCCGACAGTCAGCTCATGCCGATAAGACCTTGCCAACCCTATGATACTGCTCTTCCCGCAAGGCCGCTTAGTAGCTTCTGGGCAGACCGAGCACATGCTCGGCAATATAGGAGAGGATGAGGTTGGTGCTGATCGGCGCCACCTGATGGAGCCGAACCTCCCGATATTTGCGCTCGATATCGTACTCCTCGGCGAAGCCGTAACCCCCGTGCGTCTGCAGGCAGGCCTCCGCCGCCGCCCAGGCGGCCTCCGCCGCCAGCATCTTCGCGGTATTCGCCTCCTCGCCGCAGGCCTCGCCCGCCTCGAACCGCCGCAGGCCCTCATGCAGCATCAGTTCCGCCGCCCGCATCCCGGCATGGGCACGGGCGATTGGGAACTGGATCCCCTGATTCTGGCCGATCAGCCGGCCGAAGACCTGCCGCTCCTTGGCATAAGCAACCGCCCGGGCAATGAACCATTTCGCATCGCCGATCGACTCGGATGCAATCAGCAGCCGCTCCGCATTCATCCCATCCAGGATATAGCGGAACCCCTGCCCCTCCTCGCCCACCCGGTTCTCAACCGGGACGATGACATCATCGAAGAATACCTCGCAAGAATTGTGGTTCATCATGGTGCGAATGGGCCGGATGGTGAGGCCGGCGCCAAGGGCCGCCCGCATATCGACGAGAAGGGTCGAAAGCCCCTCGGTGCGGCGCTTCACCTGCTCCCTTGGCGTCGTACGGGCGAGCAGCAGCATCAGATCCGAGTGCTCGGCGCGGCTCGTCCAGACTTTCTGGCCTTTCACCACGTAATGATCGCCCTCACGGCGGGCGAAGGTGCGAAGGCTCGTCGTATCCGATCCACTGCCCGGCTCGGTGACGCCGAAAGCCTGCAGACGAAGCTCCCCGGAGGCGATCTTCGGCAGATAAGCGCGTTTCTGGGCCTCCGACCCGTGCCGCAGGATGGTGCCCATGATGTACATCTGGGCATGGCAGGCCGCCCCGTTGCACCCGGAGGCATGGATCGTCTCGAGAATCGCCGCGGCGGCCGAGAGCGGCAGCCCCGCCCCGCCATATTCCTCGGGGATCAGCACGGCGAGATAGCCGGCCTCGGTCAACGCGCGGACGAATTCACTCGGATAAGCCCGCGCACGGTCCATCTCCCGCCAATATTCGCCAGGAAAGCGAGCACAAAGCTTCCCAACCTCCTCACGAATCTCCGCATGCTCCGCCGCCCTACCTGTCATCCCGTCCATCCCGATTCTCCTGCCCGATCCTGATCACGCCTGCACCTTTCGCTCCGAAGCTCGCGGATCGGCCGGCGACGGCAATATTGCGTTACAAATCGCTGTTGGCCTCCGAAAGGCGGCCAAGCAAGGATAGAAGCAAGAGCGGAAAGGTCGAGCGCACCGGTTCAAGTGCGCCGGCAAGGGAAGAACGTTTTTGATGATCAGCCGAACCTCGAGCCGCGGCAAGGCAGACGGGGACCAGGCTTCAGACCCGCCTCCGGAGAACTGGCGCTTTGTCGGCGCCATGATCCTTGCCCTGATCGTGCTCCTCGTCGCAAGCGTCGGTTCAAGGGCAGAGGAGCCGCCGATCGAGGCGCCGCCCGTCCCGGTCACCGCCACCCATGCCGCGCGCCGGAACGTGCCCGTCTATCTCCTCGGTCTCGGCCAGGTGAAGGCACTCAACACCATCGTCATCAAGGCGCAGGTGGGCGGCATCCTTGAAGAGACACCCTTCACCGAGGGGCAGGAGGTGAAGGCGGGAGATGTGCTCGCCATCATCGACCCCCGCCCCTACCAGGCGGTTCTTGACCAGGCGCTGGCCAAGCAGGCCGAGGACCAGGCGGCGCTCGCCAATGCCAAGGCCGATCTTGCCCGCTATATGGCACTCGTTCAGCACAATTTCGCCTCCCAGCAGCAGGTGGACACACAGCGCGCGCTCGTCCTTGGCCTCACCGCGACGCTGCGCGCCGATGACGCTGCCATCGAACAGGCACGGCTCAATCTCGAATTCACCCGCATCACGGCGCCGATCGCCGGCCGGCTCGGCCTGCGTGCCGTCGATCCTGGCAACCTGATTGCGGCCAACGCCCCCACCGGGATCGTCACGCTCACGCAGATGAAGCCGATCAGCGTCGTCTTCACCCTGCCTGAAAAGGATATCACGCCGGTCCGTGAAGCGGCCGCGAAGGGGCCGCTCACAGTGCTTGCCGAAAGCGAGGGTGAAAATCCCCGCCTGCTCGATCGCGGCACCCTCGCCACCATCAGCAACATGGTCGATCCGAGCACGGGCACGATCGAGATGAAGGCGATCTTTCCGAACAAGGACGAGGGGCTGTGGCCTGATGAATTCGTCAATGCCAGGCTTCTGGTCCGCACGCTTCGGAATGTTCTCACCCTGCCCGTTCGGGCGGTGCAGCATGGGCCGGACGGACTCTATGTCTATCTCATCCGCCCGGATCGCACTGTCATCCGCAAGACGGTCACGGAGACATTGGAGGCGGGTGGCACCGCCGTCATCGCCAGCGGGCTCGAGGATGGCGCGGAAGTCGTTCTCGACGGTCAATCCCGGCTCGATAACGGCATGCGCGTGAGCGTTGAGGCGGGGAGCTGAAGCCTTGGGCCGAAGCACATGAGCATCTCCGCCCCGTTCATCCGCCGCCCGATCGCGACCTCCCTTATCATGGCGGCGATCGTGCTGGTCGGTATCGCCGCCTATCCGCTGCTGCCCATCGCGGCGCTGCCGAACGTCGATTTCCCGACCATCGTCGTCTCCGCGAGCCTGCCCGGCGCCGATCCATCGACCATGGCCTCCACCGTCGCGACACCGCTCGAACGGCAGATCGGCGAGATTCCGGGCGTTTCGCAGATGAGCTCGGTCAGCGTCGAGGGCAGCACCTCCGTCACCGTGCAATTCTCGCTCGAGCGGGACATCAATTCCGCCGCCCAGGATATCCAGGCCGCGATCAATGCCGCCACCGGACAATTGCCGAAGACCCTCCCCAGCCCGCCCACTTATCGCAAGATCAACCCCGCGGACGCGCCCATCCTCATCCTTGCGGTGCAGTCCAAGGCGCTTCCGCTCACCGTCGTCGACAATTACGCCGATGCCGTCCTCGCCCAGCAGATTTCGCAGCTTCCGGGGGTGGCGGAGGTTTTCATCAGCGGCCAGCAGACACCTTCGATCCGTGTTCAGGTGGACCCCGCCAAGCTC
>DASZQO010000300.1:0-5655 GCA_035549615.1 Acetobacteraceae bacterium | reverse complement strand
GAAGCGGAGCGCCGAAGTAAAATCCCGCCAGAAGCTGCGAGGCGAAAGCGGCAGGAAATCACGCCGGAAATGGCCGGAAAAGAGACCCCAGAGCACGAATAACAGGAAGCTTACCAGCAGCAGCCACATGCCTGCGAAGTGCCAGGCGATCGCGGTCGCGACGCCCGGATCGCCATGCCACGCGAGCGACGTCTGCACATCGCCGCCGAGGGTCGCCCATATCGGGAAGCGGAACGGGAAGATCGGGCTCGCATTGTAGATGCGCCAGCCGCTACCGATCATGATGAAGATCGCGAGCGCCTGAAGCCAGTGCGCGATGCGCACGACAAGCGCATGTTTCTGGACCCCACCCGCGCTCACGAGACGATCTCCAGGCCTTGTTCCGACAGAACCTTGCCACCCGCCGCGCTTGTCAAGAATTCGACGAAAGCGGGCGCATCCCGATGCTTCACCAGCTTCGTCACGGCAATGGTGTAGATAATGGGCGGGGCCGCACCGTCGGGCACGGCAAGCAAGGTCTCCAGGCCGCGTGTGGCATGGATATCCGTCATGTGGAGGAGCCCGGAATCGGCTTCGCCGCGCCCGAGCAGGAAAGCAACCTCGTCCGTGTCGATCACGCCGAGAACCGTGGCGGGGCTCAACCCGAGCCCGCGGAGGATGGCAGGGCCATCCATGTCCGAGCCAGGCGTGGGATCGCTAACGGCGACGCGTTTCGTTGTCGCGACCATCCCGGCTCCGGGACGGGCGGCGACCACCAGGCGATTCCGCCAGGCACCCCGCGGTTCTCCGGCCGCGACGAGGCCTCTGGCGACAGCGGTGGCCATGGCGGCTTGTTGTGTGCAGGCGATATCATTCTGGATGTGACGCGCAAGCTGGGGAAGAATGAGGCCGGGCCCGGTTGGAAAGACGTGCACCCGGATGTGTGCTGTCCGGAGAAATTGCTCTGCCGCGGCCATCATGGCCGGGCCCAGTGCGGTGTCGCACGTCAGAACGATATCATTCGTCGCTGCATGGGCGGTACTGGCAGAAGCAACGAGCGGAAGCGCGGCGAGGCCCTGCAGCAAGTGACGACGCTCGATATTCATGCCCCTTGATCCCCGATCCCTTCGCCAAGCGAGCCTGATGATCCGAAATCAGCACGCTCTGGATTTATTGTTTTGGGATTTATTGTTTTGATCAATTCCATGGCTTGCCCCAAGAGCTTTGGCGGATTGCTTCGCAAGCCACCAGAAACCATCTCGATTTAGAGACGGCCGGCGCCAGGCGCCGAACCCACCCCTTGCCCCCATCCTGGACCGCCCCGCGTGAGGGAGGAACGGCATTCGAATGAAATCGCGCCCAATCCATTCGCGGGCGGGAGGCGGCCGGTTACACCGGCGATACGACGAAGGGATGGTTCCCCGGCAGACCCAAGGATTTCAATCCTGAAAGGCCCCTCTCGCGGGCCGATCCGCCGGACGGCTTTTCGCGGCAGCCGCCAAAAGGGTCAGCGCCCCAGTCCCCGATGCTCGCCATCGGGGCGGGAAGCGGATATAGGCACGAGGGCGCACCTCCCCGGTATCGCCCTTGTCACACGCGACGCGTTCCCCGCGAGCCTCCAAGAGGCTTGCCCGCATGGTGGCCGGTGGTTTCGGCTGCGGGCTGGCGCCTCGGGCTGCGGGTACTGTCGCATCCGCTGCGGCCACGCTTATCGCGGCGGGTCTGCTCGCGATTTCGCCCGCCCTGCTCCCCCTTGGCGTGGGTCTGGCACTCTTGAGCGGCTTCTGGGCGATCAACAGGCTGGGTGTGACGAATGACCCGGGCTGGGTGGTGGTCGACGAGATTGCCGGGCAGTGGATCGCATTGCTGGCTGCCGTTCGGGCTGGCGCGCCCGCTCTGATTGCTGGATTCGTCCTCTTTCGGGTCTTCGATATCCTGAAGCCGGGCCCCATCCGCTGGGCGGAACGCCTGCCCGGAGCCGCGGGCGTCATGGCGGACGACCTGCTCGCCGGAATTGCTGCCGCCAGCCTGCTGCTGGCCGCGCGGCTCATGTTTCCCGCCAGAGCCTGGTTCTGAGCTGGGCCGATTGCCGGCGCGCCGGGGCTTGGCTATATCCCTGGGCGCACCGGGTCCCGGATAGCTCAGTTGGTAGAGCAAGCGGCTGTTAACCGCTGGGTCGTAGGTTCGAGTCCTACTCCGGGAGCCAGGGAATTCGGGCGCTCCCAAAGTCAGGCAGCGGCAGAACGGTTCCAGAACGCCGGCCGGTCTGGGTCAGCCCGAGACAGATTTGGGATTTGATCCCCATCGGGGGCGACCCTCGTCAAGTCGCGACGCGGCGGATGAGATTGGCCCAGTGGTCGAGAATGGGAAGGATCCTGTCCTCCTTTTCGGACGCAAGGGGGACGATCACACGAATGAGGCCCAGATCACGATAGCGTTTGAGTTGATCGAGATCGTCCGGCGCACCGAAGGTTGACATCGACACTTTCGCGGGATCCCGGCCAGCCTTCGCGGCCATTTCCTTGAACGCCGTCACCCATGCGCCCAGAGCCTCTGCCGTCATCTGTCCGCTAACCGGCATCCATTCATCGCCATAGTGCAGGGCACGGCGTGCGCCCTGGGGAAAGGCTCCGCCGACGATGATCGGCGGGTATGGCTTCTGCACCGGCTTTGGCCAGGCCCAGAGCGGATCGAAATTCACGAGCTCGCCATGATATTCGGCCTTTTCCTTCGTCCATATCTCTTTCATCGCCTCGATTCGCTCGCGCGTCAGCTTCGCCCGGGTCGCGAAGACGGTCCCATGATTCTCCATCTCGTCCTGGTTCCAGCCGACTCCCACGCCGAACAGGAAGCGCCCCCCCGAAATCTGGTCGATTGAGGCGACAAGCTTCGCGGTCTGAATTGGGTCGCGCTGGTTCACCAGGCACACGCCGGTCGCGACTTTCAGCGACTTCGTCGCCAGGGATGCCGCGGTCAGCGTGACGAACGGGTCCATCGCATCGTAGTACGGCTTCGGCAGTTCGCCTCCGCCAGGATAAGGTGTCTTCCGTGAAACCGGAATGTGCGAATGTTCCGGCGCCCAGACGGAGTCAAAACCCCGTTCCTCGAGAGCACGCCCGAGAGCATCCGGCGCCATGGAATAATCAGTGAAAAACATCGATGCGCCAAACTGCATTACATTCTCCTTGCATCGCCGCGGCGCTTTGCCCTGGCAGGTGTCGGCCCTGTGCGCCACTATGGCCACCATGATCACCGACCGCCAGCACCGGTTCCTCGCTACCTGCCGTGTCGGCTACCTCGCGACTGCCGACCGAAACGCGGTGCCGCATGTCGTCCCGGTCTGCTTCGCCATTGACGGGCAGACGCTCTATATCACGATCGACGAAAAGCCCAAGCGAGCAGGCCGCCGGCTGCGGCGCATCACCAATATTCTTGAAAATTCCGCCGCCTGCTTCATTGCCGACCACTATGACGAGGACTGGACACGCCTTGCCTGGGTAATGCTTCGAGGGAACGCCGAAATCATCACGAATGGCGATGAGCACAATGCGGCTCAGGCGCTCCTCAAGAGGCGGTATCCGCAACTCGCGGCGATGGACATCGGCGGTTTGCCCGTTATTGCGCTTCGTGTTGTAAGGGCGACCGCGTGGGGCAAGATTTCGGCGGCGGCGGATTCCCAGGATTGACCGGACCTGATGGAACGAACCGGTCCCCATCTTGTCAGGACTGCAATGGATGGCCCGGTCAACAAAGCAGTACGATGCTCCGCCAATTTCATACTGGTTGTGCGGGCTGGACGCTTCCGAAGCTGCGTGCGTCTTCTCTCCCGAAATCGGGAGAACATGTGCTGCTGTTCTACCGGGACGCGGCAAGCAAAGAGAAGAGAGGTAGTTCTTTCTGGGAAGAAAGAACCAAGGAACTTTTTCCCTTTCATTCGGAGTCCCCGGCCGGCGCCCGGTCCGGAAAACGGAAAAAAGTCTTTTTTGATTTTTTCTTCAGAAAGGTCTCCTTCTTTCTGATACTTCATCGAAGCGCGTGACATTTTCTATGGCCCTGACAGGATTGCACGGTTCGCGCAACAAATGGCGCACACCGTCGCGGCGGGCCGTCCCCTATGGTGCATCTTCCACAATACTGCCGCAGGCGCGGAAACGGGGGAAGCCGGCGCGCTCACGCAAAATCCTCGCGCTGATTGGGAGGCCCGGTGCGCCGGGCAGCGCCTGGGATATCGGGAAAACCTCAGGCCAGATCGGCGAGCAGCGCTGATGCCGGCGAGCGCAGCAGGCGCTTGCGGGCTTCCCATTGCGTGGCCGGATCGAGTGCCACGAGATAATTCACGTCACCGCCGGCGAGCGATGCGACAGGCACTCCGTCACGGAACAGCAGGCGGTTGCCGGTCAGCGATGCGAGGCGAGGCCCCGGCGTGAGAATGCCGGCAAGATTGAGCGGATCAGCGCCCGAAACCGAAATCCACGCGCCGGGGGCCGGGCGGCGGCGCGTCTCGCGCAGCAGGCCCACCGCCTCGGGCAGGGCATATTGCTCGCCGGAAAAACCCGCGACAAAGCGGCCGCCGCGAATCTCACCGCGCGCCTCCAGCCTGCGATAGACACGGAGCAAATCACGCCAGGGTGGCAGCCATGCGGCTTCGCGCGCGAGCAGCCGCCAGAAGACAACGCCGTACCGGGTAAGCAGCGTGCGCGCCGCGTGCTCGGTTGCTTCCGCCTTGGCCTCGGGACCGCTTGATTCGGCAGGAGCGCGACGCGTGAGCGCCCAGCGGCCGGCGGCTTCCATCCCGAAGGCCAATGTTCGGCGCCGCCGGGGCGCACCCGCCATTGGCCGGCGGCGGTCCTCTGGCACCAGGAGCGCACGCAGCCCGCCGAAACTGTCCGAGGTGACGAGGCCGAGCGCGACCAGCTCGCCGAGCGCCTCTTCAAGCTGCGGGCGCAGCAGCCCTGTTGCTTCCATGAGCTCATCGAAGAAGGAGGCCCCATGCGCACGCAGTGCGTTGAGCAGCGTCTCAGCCCGCCCGGTTGGTGCCGCCGCGTCGGGCGCGCCGGCAAGCCGCGTCCAGAGCGGACGATGGCGGCGGGCGAGAAGCGTGATCGGCGTCGTGCGCACAGGGCCACGGCTTCCCGCCAAGGCCGGGCTGAGCCGTGCCCAGGCGACACGCCCTGCCAGACACTGATCATCCAGCCAGGCCGGCTCGTACGAAGCAATGCGCGCCGGCATAATCTCGGTCTCCCAGGCGCCTGCCGGCGCCTCGAAGCCTTCGAGCAGAGCGACCGCCGCCGTGACCGCGTCCGGCCCCTCCAGCCGTGTCTCCTCCGTCATGCGCTGCCAGGCAAAGAGAAAGCGAAGAAAGTCACCCGTCACGACCGGCTCGATCTCCGCCCGCAGGCGCCGAACGGTATAATGGTGAATGCGCGCAAGCAGGCGCCGGTCGCACCATTCCTCCTCATTGCCGCCAGGGGTGAAGCGCCCGCGCATGGCGAAGCCCTCCATCTCGAGCGCGGTGAGCGCGGCGGCGACCGCCTCCGCGCCGAGCCCCAATGGGGCGGCCAGATTGCTGGGTGTGACCGGGCCGAGGCCTTCCAGACGGCCTCGCAAAATCTCGGCGAGCGCCTCCTCCGCCGACCAAGCACGTTCCGCCGCCGGCACAACATCGGGAGCGTATCG
>DASZQO010000299.1:0-9151 GCA_035549615.1 Acetobacteraceae bacterium | reverse complement strand
AATGACGGGATGAAATGAGGGAGGACGGGCGGGAATAGGATCGCGCACCGAGTGTTTTCAAGCTGGATCATCGCCGAGAGGGACGTGGACAGCACATTCCACCGAGAGTTGGCAGCCCTGCTGCCGCGCCTGATGCGGTTCGCGATGGCTCTCACCCGTTCCCGCGAAGAGGCTGAGGATCTCGCGCAGGCCGCCTGCGAACGGGCGCTCGCCCGGGCCTCCCAGTGGCAGCCCGATACGCGCCTCGATAGCTGGATGTTCCGGATCACCCAGACGATCTGGCTGAACCGGCTGCGCGCGCGGGCGGTGGGCGAGCGCTACCGGACGGCGATTGCCGGAAGCGCCGAAGGCACCGCAACGCCAGAGGCGGAGGCGCGCCTGGTACTCGCGCAGGTCGCGGACAAGGTGATGGCCCTGCCGACGGAGCAGCGCGTGGTACTGATGCTGGTGACCGTCGAGGGGTTCAGCTACCGCGAGGCCGCCGAGATCATCGGCGTGCCGATCGGCACCGTGATGAGCCGCCTGGCCCGGGCGCGGCTCGCATTGATGAGAGCGCTCGGCGAAGAGGGCACCGCCGAGCCTGACAACATCGTCCGGATGGCAGGGAAGTGGAAGAGCTAGACGAAGGCACACTCGTCGCGTTCGTCGATGGCGAACTCGACGCCGCGACCGCGCGCGAGGTGGTGCGGCGGATTGCCGAGGACCCGGAGGTGCGCGAGAAGGTGCGGCTGCTGCGCGGCTCCGCCCTGCTGATCCGCGCCGCCTTCAGCGGGCCGGCCTGGGAAGAGGTGCCGCCGAGGCTGAGCCGGCTCGTGGCCCAGCCCAGGGCGCGATGGCTGGCCAGGGGACCGGCCCCGAGGCCGGCGCAGCGGCCGCAGATCGGCCGGCGCCAGTACGGCATGGCCATCGCCGCTTCGCTGGCGGCCTGCGTGGCAGGAATTGCCGGCGGCCTCGGCATCCGCGACCTTCTCACGCCTGAGCCAAGCCCGACGGCGCGGCTTCTGGACGAGGTGGCCGAGTACCATGCCGTCTATGCCCGTGATTCGCGCGGCTTCGAGATCGTGCCGGCGAGCGCGGCGCCACGGATCAAGACCTGGTTCGCCGATCTGCTGGGGCGCCAGCTCTCCATCCCCGATCTCGCGGTCTTCGGCTTCGATTTCCGGGGCGCGCGCCTGCTCGTCATCGATGGCAGCCCGGTCGCCCAATTCCTCTATGTCGAGCGCGGCGCACCGCCGGGGGCCTCCCGCCATCCGCTTGGCGTCTGTGTCACCGCCTGGCCCGGCGATGACGAGCCCCTGACGACGGCGCGGCGCAGCGGGGTCGATCTCGCCCTCTGGACGCATGGCGGCTTTGCCTATGTGCTCGTCGGCTGGCTGCATCCCGCAGAGCTGAGCCAGATCGCCATCGCGATTCGCTCGACGCTCGAAACCACCTGACGAGGGAATAGCAGCGCGCGCGAGGTGTTGTTCCTCGCAAGGGCGAAGCGCGCTCCCGCCGCCTCGCTCCTTCGCAACAGAGGAATCAAGATCATGGCCCGCAAAGCCGTCATTGCCTCGTCCCTCAGCCTCGTGGTACTGCTCGCCGCCGCTTCGGCCGCACAGGCGGACCAGGAAAAGCTCGTTGTCCAGAAGAGCAGTTCTTACGGAACCTACGTCTCCGACGATGACGGACATGCCGTCTATATGTTCACGGCGGACAGCAAGGACATGAGCACCTGCCACGGTGCCTGCGCGCAAGCCTGGCCGCCGGTGATGAGCTCCGGGGCGCCGATCGCGGGCGCGGGCGTGAACGCCTCCCTGCTCGGCACGATCCCGCGCGATGGCGGAATGCAGGTCACCTATGCCGGCATGCCCCTCTACTACTTCGTCGGCGACAGGCAGGCCGGAGCCACCACCGGCCAGGGCATCGAGCATTTTGGCGGCAAATGGTACCTCATCGCGCCAGCCGGCCAGAAGATCGACGACGACGCCCCGAAGAAGAGCGGAACCTGGTGATCCTCTCCTTCCCGCTTTCTCACTGGCTCTACTGCCCCCGGCGCGCCTTCGGGGCGCCGGGATGGCGCCAGCGGAGCAGACCGATGCGAATCCCGCCCGGCTTCGTGGCAGGGGTCGTTGCCGGTTTGGGGCTCCTGCTCGCCGCCCTGCCGGCGCGTGCCGCTGCCCTCGATTACCTGATCAGCCAGCATTACGGGTCGATCGGATTTTCGGTGAGCGAACTCGGCATCTTCAGCGCCGATGGCCGCTTCACGAGCTTCGCGGGCAAGCTCGCGATCGATGCGGCGCACCCGACCAGGACCAAGATCGACGTGACCATCAAGGCCGGCTCCGCCGCGATGACTTCATCGCAGGCGGTCGCGATGCTCCGTTCGCCGGCCTATTTCGACGTCGTGCGCTACCCCGATATCCATTTTGTCAGCCGCTCGATTTCCGAGATGGGACGAGGCCATTTCCTCATCGAGGGCGATCTCACGATCCGCGGGATCACGCATCCGCAAACCCTGGATGCCACGCTCGTGCGCGAGCAGGATCCTGCCAGTGGCCCGGTGATCGCCGATTTCCGGGTGAATGGTTCCCTTCTGCGCTCGGCCTATGGCATGACGGCCAACCGGAACTTTGTCGGCAACAAGGTCGATCTCGCGATCTTCATCCGCCTCACGCTCGCCACCGCGCCCGATGGCGGCTGAGCCCGCGCGTGGGCCAGGCTGGAGCCGCGCGCAGCGGGCGCTGCATTGGTGGAACGCGGGCTTTGTGCTGGCGGCCTTCGTCATCGCCTGGGTGATGGTCGGTGTCCCGCTCGCCGAGCTTCTGTTGAAATTCATTCTTTTCCAGGTGCACAAGACGCTCGGCATCCTCGCCTTCCTGGTGGTGCTCGTCCGGCTTCTCCTGCGCGCCCGGCGCGGCCGGCCCGCGGAGGATGCCGCCTTGCCGGCTTGGCAGATCGCGCTGGCGGGCTGGGCCCATCGCGCGCTCTACGCTCTGCTGATCGTGACGCCGGTGCTCGGCTATCTCACCGCCTCGCTGGCTCCGCTCAGAATCCCGACCCTTTTCCTCGGCGTGATCCCGCTTCCCGCCCTCACCGGCCCAAGTCAGGCCTGGTTCGGAATCGTGTTCGCTCTGCACCGGGCGCTCGCCATCGCGCTCATCGTGCTGGCGGTGGGCCACGCGGCGGCGGCGATCCGCCACCATCTACTTGGACGCGCGGTGCTCGTGCGGATGTGGCGGGGCTGAACCGAATCTGCGACCCTCGGGCCCGTAGCGCGCAGTGATTTCGGGTCACCACGCTCTCGCTTTATTTTCTCGATCAATTTCACGGCTTTGGCGGATTGCCTCGCAATTCCACCAGAAGTCATATTGAGCGAAACGGGCCGTCAAAAAAACGTGGCCGCAGGAGGAAGCGGATGAAGGAGGATTTCACCCAGGAAACGGGGGCAGAGGGATTGTTCGAGCGCGATCTCGCGCCGAACGCGGTCAATCACGTGCCTCTCTCGCCGCTCAGTTTTCTCAAGCGCGCGAGCCTTGTCTGGCCGGACAAGATCGCGGTGATCGATGGCGGGCGGCGCTTCACCTATCGTGAATTCGCGCTGCGCTGCCGCCGCCTTGCCGCTGCGCTCGGCGGGGCGGGCCTCAAGCGCGGCGAGGCGGCCGCGGTGCTGGCGCCGAATGTTCCAGCGCTCCTGGAGGCGCATTACGGAGTGCCGCTGGCCGGCGGCGTACTGGCCCCGATCAATACCCTGCTCGATGCCGCGAGCATCGCCTTTATCCTCGACCATGCCGCGTGCAAGGTGCTGATCTTCGATCGCACGCACGTGGAAAAGGTGCACGTGGTCGTGAGGAGTCTCGGCCGGCCGATCGCGCTGGTCGAGATTGCCGATCCCGCGGCGCCGGAGGCCGGTTCCCCGGATGTGCGACTGGGTGCTGTCGAGTACGAGGATTTTCTCGCCGCCGCGGAACCGATGGCCTGGACCCTGCCGCGGAATGAGTGGCAGGCCATCGGGGTCAACTATACGTCCGGCACAACGGGTGATCCGAAAGGGGTCGTCTGCCACCATCGCGGCGCCTATCTCGGCGCGCTTGGCAATGTCATTGGTTTTCATCTGCGGCCGGAGAGCGTCTATCTCTGGACGCTGCCAATGTTCCACTGCAATGGCTGGACCTGCAGCTGGGCGGTCACCGCTGCCGGAGCGACGCATGTCTGCCTGCGCAAGGCGGAGGCCGGCGCGATCTTTGCCGCGATCGCCGAGCATGGCGTGACGCATCTCTGCGGCGCGCCGATCGTGCTCAACATGATCATCCACGCATCGGCCGAGCTTCGGCGCCCGCTTGCCTCGGAAGTGCTTGCCGTGACCGGCGGTGCCTCGCCGCCTTCTTCGGTGATCAAGGGAATGGAGGCGCTCGGCTTTCGCGTGCTGCATGCCTATGGGCTGACCGAGACCTATGGTCCCTCGGTGGTCTGCCAATGGCAGGCCGAATGGGCCGATCTGCCCGAGGCGGAGCGGCTGGCGCGGCAGGCGCGGCAGGGCGTGAGCACGCCGACGATGGCGGATCTCGCGGTGATCGGGCCGGCGGGCGAGGAACTTCCGCCCGACGCGGCGCGCATGGGAGAGATCGTGACGCGCGGAAATGTCGTGATGAAGGGCTATCTCAAGAATCCGGAGGCCACCCGGGCCGCTTTCGCCGGCGGCTGGTTCCATACCGGCGATCTCGGCGTGATGCACCCGGATCATTATGTGGAGGTGAAGGACCGCGCCAAGGACATCGTGATTTCGGGCGGGGAGAACATCGCTTCGATCGAGGTCGAAGAGGTGCTCTATCGCCACCCTGCGGTGCTTGCCGCAGCGGTGGTGGCGCGGCCGGACGAGATCTGGGGCGAGACGCCCTGCGCTTTCGTCACGCTCAAGGAGGGGCAGACCGTGAGCGCGGAGGAAATTCTATGCTTCTGCCGCGCGCGCATGGCGCATTTCAAGGTTCCGAAGACGATCGTCTTCAGCGAGCTTCCGAGGACGGCGACGGGAAAGGTTCAGAAGCACCTGCTGCGCGAACGGGCGAAGCTTCTGCGGGCGTGAGGGCGAGAGACACCTCGCGGCGCAGCACCGGCAGGACATCGTCCCGGAACCAGGGATTCTTCCGCTCCCAAAGCAGGCTGCGCCAGGAGGGATGAGGCAGCGGAAAGGCGCGCGGCAGGTATTGGCGAAAATCGCGGACGCGCTCCGTCACCGTGCCGCGGCCGAGCGCCCAGGCCTGGGCGTAGGCGCCGATCAGGAGCGTGAGCCGCAAGGCCGGCATTGCAGCGAGGAAACGGTCCCGCCAAAGGGGGGCGCATTCGGGGCGTGGCGGCGCATCGCCGCCGTTCGGGATGCGGCCCGGATAGCAGAACCCCATCGGCAGGATCGCGACGTGGCGCGCATCGTAGAATTGCTCGGGGGAAAGCCCGAGCCATTCGCGCAGCCGGATGCCAGAGGCGTCGGTGTAGGGAATGCCACTCTCATGGACCTTCGCTCCGGGGGCCTGGCTCGCGATGAGCAGCCGCGCCGTCACGGAGACCTGGAAGACCGGCCGCGGGCCGAGCGGGAGGACGGAGGCGCACACGCGGCAGGCCTGCGCCTCGGCCGCAAGCGTGGTGAGCGCGTCTTTCAGATCCTGAGCCTCTCGGGAATCGTCATGCCGAGCCGGACCGGCACCTCCCAGAGTTCCGGGACCTGGCGCACCGGGCGAAACCCGACCCGGCGATAAAGCGGCAGCGCGCGCGGATGATCCGCGGTGCAGGTATTCACCGTGAGAAGACGCGGGCGGCGGCCCCATGCCTCGTCCACCGCGGCGCGCAGGAAAGCGTGGCCGAGACCTTTGCCGATCGCGTGCGGCATCAGCCCGAAATAGCCGAGATTGATGTCCGGCACCGGGCGCGCATCGAGCTCGAAGAAGCCGGCGGGCTCGCCGCCCTGGTAGAGCACATGGATGCCGACCGCGGGGTGGCGGAGGATCGAAGCGAGATCGGTGGGCGGGATCGCCCGCCGCAGCCACCAGACATAGGGGCCGCCGACCGTGTCATAGAGATAGCGATAGAAGGAGACGCTCGGCTGGGCGAGGCGAACCACCGTGGCGTCCGGCGGCAGGAGCGGTGCGGGCTCGGCGGGCGGCGCAGCCATCCGGAGAAAGGTGACCGTCACCCCGACCCGGATCACCGGCTCCATGACACCCGCATCAATATGGCTTTGGCGGATCGGCGAGGCAATCCGCCAAAGCGCCAAGGGAATCCCCAAGCAATGCCATAAAATCGAACATCAAGACAAAGTCCGAAGGGTGATGATGATTTTTCATCATCACGCGCTAATCGTCGAGGAAGCTGCGCAGCTTGCGGCTGCGGCTCGGATGCTTGAGCTTGCGCAGCGCCTTGGCCTCGATCTGGCGGATACGCTCGCGCGTCACATTGAACTGCTGGCCGACCTCCTCGAGCGTATGGTCGGTATTCATACCGATACCGAAACGCATCCGAAGCACCCGCTCCTCGCGCGGCGTCAGCGTCGACAGCACGCGCGTCGTCGCATCGCGCAGATTGGCATGGATCGCCGCGTCGAGCGGGATGATCGCCGTCTTGTCCTCGATGAAATCACCGAGATGGCTGTCCTCCTCATCGCCGATCGGCGTCTCGAGGCTGATCGGCTCCTTGGCGATCTTAAGCACCTTGCGCACCTTCTCGAGCGGCATGCCCAGCTTCTCCGCCAGCTCTTCGGGCTGCGGCTCGCGCCCGATCTCGTGCAGCATCTGGCGCGAGGTGCGGACGAGCTTGTTGATCGTCTCGATCATGTGCACGGGGATGCGGATGGTGCGCGCCTGATCGGCGATCGAGCGGGTGATCGCTTGGCGGATCCACCAGGTCGCGTAGGTGCTGAACTTGTAGCCGCGGCGGTACTCGAACTTATCGACCGCCTTCATCAGGCCGATATTGCCCTCCTGGATGAGGTCGAGGAACTGCAGGCCGCGATTGGTGTATTTCTTGGCGATCGAGATGACGAGGCGGAGATTGGCCTCGATCATCTCCTTCTTGGCGCGGGCGGAATCGCGCTCCCCGCGGCTCACCGTCGCGTAGACACGGCGGAACTCGCCGATCGGCAGGCCCGCATCGGTGGCGACGGCGGAGATATCGCTGCGGATCTGGTTGATATCCCCGAGATACTTGGCGATGAAATTCTTCCAGCCCTTGCCCGGCAGCGCCGAGACGCGCTCGACCCAGCCCGGATCGAGCTCGGAGCCGCGATACTGGGCGAGAAAATCCTCGCGGCTCACCTTGCAGGATTCGGCGAGGCGCAGCAGCCGCCCTTCGAGCGCCGTGAGGCGCTGGTTGAGCGCCTTGAGCTGCTCCACCAGCTCCTCGATGCGGTTGTTGTGCAGCCGCACCTGCTCGACCTTGCGCACCAGCTCCTCGCGCTGGCGCTCATAGCTCTTCTCGGAACGGGCGCGCAGTTCCTCGCCGCTGGTGATGCTCTCAAGCCGCCGGCTCTGCATCTTCGAGAGTTTCTTGTAGAGGGCGGCGATCTCCTCGAAGGTGGCGAGCACCTCCGGCTTGAGCTTCTCTTCAAGCGCGGAGAGCGAGAGCGCCGAGCCGTCTCCCTCGTCGCCCTCCTCGCCGTCCTCGGGAGCTTCGAACGAGGCCTCGGCGGGCTGAGGCCCCTCCCCGTCACCGGCCCCATCGGCCCCCTCCCCGGCGGGTATGCCGGCACCCTGTGTCGCCTCGAGATCGACGATGTCGCGCAGCAGCATCCGCCCGGCCTTGAGCGCATCGTGCCAGGCAATGATCGCGCGGAAGGTGAGCGGGCTCTCGCAGAGGCCGCCGATCATCATCTCCCGCCCGGCCTCGATGCGCTTGGCGATGGCGATCTCGCCCTCGCGCGAAAGCAGCTCCACGCTGCCCATCTCGCGCAGATACATGCGCACCGGGTCGTCGGTGCGGCCAAGGCTCTCCTCGTCGAGATTGCCGGAGGGCTCTTCCTCGGCCTCGTCGGGAGCTTTCTCTGCCGAGGGCGCCGGCGTTTCCGCCTCCTCGCTCTCCTCGCTCTCGACCACCTGGATGCCCATCTCATTGAGCATCGCCATCACGTCTTCGATCTGCTCTGAGCTGTTCTGGTCCGGCGGCAGCACGGCGTTGAGCTCGTCGAAGGTGATGTAGCCACGCTCCTTGCCGCGCGCGATCAAGCGCTTCACTGCCGCCGACTGCGTGTCGAGCAGCGTCGTATCCGCGTCCTGATCGGCGGGCGCGGTCTCGGTATTCACGGCCGGCTTGGTCGCCATCGCTTCGTTCACTCCGTCAAATTCCTGCGCCGGGGCTGCCCCGGCAGGTGCACCAGGGGATCCCATCAGTACTCACTCCCCCCGCCCCTCGGCCGCGTCTTCCGTCCCGCCGCGGCGCACGGCGTCAAGCGCAGCCTTGCGCGCAATCACCTGGCGCTGCCGTTCGGGGCTATGGTCTCTCTCGAAAGACCGGGCGGCGGCGTCTACGTCCTCCTTGAGACGTGGCTCGGTCACCAGCACGTCAAAAATCTCCCGCCACCGCGCACGGGCATCCGCCATATCGATATTGGCCGGGCAGACCGGCAAGGGAACCCTGGCCAATATCCGGGAAGCCTCGGCCGCCAAGCCGACCGCGTGCAGGTGGGCGATCAATTGCGCGGAGTCAAGCGGCGGAAGCCCCTCCGCCCATTGCAGAATCGCGGCGCGGACCGGATCGAGCCAGGCGGGAAGGGCGAGCTGCGGGAACTCTTCCTCGATCTCAGGGAGAAGGCGCGGCTCGCGGATCAAAACCGCGACGAGCTGGCGGGGCCGGTCGGAAGCGGTCGCGGCGGGCTGGCGGCGCACCACCGGGGCTGCCGGGCGCGCGGCGCGGGACGCGAAGGAGAGATCGAGCAGCGTGCGGCGATATTCGCGCGCGAGATTGGCATCGCCGATGCGCCGCGCCGCTGCCTCGAGCTCGGCGCGCAGCAGGGCGCGCTGCTCGGGCGTGGCCTCGCCGGTGCGGCTGCGAACGAGGCGATAGAGAGCACGAAAGAGCGGCTCGGGGTTGCTGATCGCTTGGCGAAACGATCCGGCGCCGCCGCGGCGCAGCAGGCTGTCCGGGTCCTCGCCCTCGGGCAGGGCGGCGAAGGTAAGCGTGCGGCCCGGCC
>DASZQO010000298.1:0-1796 GCA_035549615.1 Acetobacteraceae bacterium | reverse complement strand
AACAGGATCGCATTGGCGACCTCCTCCGGCCTTCCGATGCGGCCGATCGGATGCAGCCGCAACACTTTGTCGATGCCTTCCTTCTCCATCCTGGCCACGGCTGGCGTAGCGATTGTGCCCGGCGCCACCGCGTTGACCCGCACGCCCTTCGAGATGAGGTCGATCGCCAGATGCTTGGTCAGGCCGGAGGCAATGAATTTCGACGGCCCGTACACGGCCTGCCCCGGCTGGCCGGCGAAAGCGGAAATGGAAGAGAGGCAGACGATCGCGCCCTTGCCGCGCTTTGCCATCACCGCGGCCGCATATTTGCAGCAGAGGAACATGCCGCGCCCGTTCGTCGCCATGGTCCGGTCCCAGAGATCAGCCGTTGCACTCTCGAGCGTGGCCTCGGGAATGACGCCGGCATTGGCAACCAGGATATCGATGCCGCCGAAAGCCTGAACGGCTTCATCCATGAGATGGCGCACATCCGCTTCCTGCGAGACATCGCCGGGAACGCCGCGCACCGTCATTCCCTTTCCGCTCAGTTCGGCCGCGAATTTTTCCACAGCGCCGGCTTCGCGATCATTCAGGACGAGCGACGCGCCTTCGGCCGCGAAGCGCTCCGCGGTCGCGCGGCCGATGCCGTTGGCCGCTCCGGTGACGACAGCGATCTTTCCAGCCAGACGCCCGTTCGATGGTGTTGGATTGACAGCCATGATCCCCTCCCTTGCTCGCCGGTCCGGACGACATGCAAGAAATGGTACCTGCCTCGACCGAGCCGGTCGAGCACCATCGCCGCGGCGATCGCGAAAGGAAAATTTGTCATGGAAATCTCGCTCGCCGGCCGCGTCGCGCTCGTCACCGGCGGCAGCCGGGGGCTCGGGCTCGCGGCGGCAACCGAGTTCGCCGCTTCCGGCGCCGATGTCGCCATTCTCGCCCGCCGTCCGGACGTGCTTGCAACGGCGAAGGAAGGGATCGCCCGCATCGCCAAAGGGCGCGTCGCTGCCTTCCCCTGCGATGTCTCGCGGGCGGGCGATATCGCTCGCGCCCACGAAGCCGTCATGGCCGAATTTGGCCGCGTGGACATCCTTCTCAACAATGCCGGCACCGCGCGCCACGGCGCCTTCGAGGAGATCACGGACGCGATCTGGCAGGAGGATCTCGATCTGAAGCTCTTCGCCGCGATCCGGCTCACCCGGCTCGTCTGGCCGGGAATGAAGGAGCGGCGCTGGGGCCGCGTGATCAATGTGCTCAATACGGGGGCGAAAGCCCCGGCCGCCGGCGGTGCGCCGACCGCCGTCTCGCGCGCAGCCGGCATGGCGCTCACGAAAATCCTTGCCGGCGAGGGCGCGCCCCACAACGTGCTCGTCAATGCCATTCTCATCGGGCTCATTGTCAGCGAGCAATGGGAACGAAGGCACGCAAATGAGGGCCGCAACACGAGCTTCGCGGAGTTCGTCGCCCGCTTGGGCGAATCCGTGCCGCTCAAGCGCATGGGACGCGCGGAGGAATTCGCGAGCCTGGCCTGCTTCCTCGCCTCCGATGCCGCGTCCTACATCACCGGCACCGCGATCAATCTCGATGGCGGCCGCTCGCCCGTGGTGTGATCCCGCCCCTTCAAGCCACGCGCGCCGCGGGCGCGCTCGCCTGCGCAAGAAGCGGCCGGCGCGCCCGTGTGCCCATCGCCTCCTCGAGCCGGTGCGCGAGGCGCAGCACCAGCGCCTCGCTCCAGGCCGGACCCATGATCTGTACCCCGAGCGGCAGCCCCTGGACCGAGAAGCCGGCGCAGATCACCACCGCCGGAATCGCCGCCA
>DASZQO010000297.1:0-4583 GCA_035549615.1 Acetobacteraceae bacterium | reverse complement strand
TGGTCGCCCTGCTGATCGCTGTCTCTGGCCTCGCCTATGGCATGACATTCGAACCCGTCTTGATCATGCTCTTCGGCGCGCTCGTGGTCGTTGGCATCCAGGTCTTCGCGGTCGGGCTCTATGTCTATACGCCCGAGCTTTATCCCACCCGCATGCGCGGCTCGGGCCATGGCTTCACTTACGGCGTCGGCCGGCTCGCAAACGTCATCGGCCCCTTCATCGTCTCGGCGCTTTATGCGGGCTATGGCTATCAGACCGTCTTCGTCTATATCGCCGCCTGCTGGCTCGCCTCGGCCGCGATCGTCGGCCTCTATGGCCCGCTCACCACCGGCCGTAGCCTGGAGGCGCTCAACCGCGCGTGATCTCAGCTCCGGCCATCACGCTCTCAACGCCCTCACATCAGGGCCGCAATCGGCGGACCCCAGTAGCGGAGGGTGAAGTCGTAGGTGCCGATCAGCAGCAATGCGGTCGCCGTGCCAAGTGTTGCGACGCCGAACGCCTGCACAGCCTCGCCCTTCAGTCTCCCGCCGCGGATGATGATCTCCGCCAGCAGGGAGATTCGGCACATAGAAGAAGAACACCATGATCCGGTCGAAGGGCCCGTGAAAATCGTGAGCATGGCCGACCCCGTTGGCCAGAGCCACCCACAGGCCGTCATCCATCCGATAGAGCCAGGAGCCGATCGTGCCTTGCGCGGCGATGAAGACGATCCCGCCGAGCCCGGCCAGCATCGCTGCCCCGACATAAATTCGCCCGAGCCAGCGATGAAAGCCGGGCCAGGCGCGCCTCGCTCCCCCCAGGAGTTGTAGCGGTCCGATCACGAGCAGCAGTGCTCCAGTGATGAAATGCAGCCCGATCCCGAGGGTCCCGGCCCGCCGTGAGGCATCGTAGAGATGCGGCAGCGCCAGGTTCCAGGCGCCGGGCGTGCCATCCACCGCATTCCTCACATAGAAGGCGAGGATGTAGAGCCCGAAGATCCCGCTGCTCACCCACACCACGCAGGCAAGCAAACGAACCGCCCAGCGCAACGCGATGGCACCACGATTTGGCCTGCCGGAATCTTGCCAGGACTTTCGCAAAGGCATCTCGCGCAAAGAGTGCAGGGAAAGATCAAGAGGCCGAGCAGGCTCGCTCATGCACCGTCATCCTTGCCGCGCAGCCTTGCCCTGTTTGGGCAGTTTGTGTCCTGGCAATGCGCCGATCAGGGTTGGCGGAAACTGTTCCATCCGGCTGAAATGCCGGTAAAGATCAAGAACGGCGACAACGGTGACATGCGCATCGCGCTGAAAACCCGGTCCATCACGCCCGTCATCTTTATCGCGGCGATCCTTCTCCCGGTGTCTTCCATTTTTCCTGACGGGTCTTCCGATCAGCGGAATGGAAACGAAATCGATATAATCAGTATCCGCAGCGCGCGAACCGATCATCCGCGCCATCCGTCATCAAGCCTTCACGATATTGCAATTATCATGTCTTCATCGGCCTCGTAACCAGAGCCGTGCTTCTCCCGGTTCCGGCTTTACGCGGATCGTCTGGCTGTGGCAGCCGGGAACAGGCACGCATGCTCGCCCGTCAAAAGCTGGGAGAATTTTTGCAATGAAATCTGTTCGGAAAAGCAAGCTCACGCTTGCGCTCGGCGCGGTGCTCAGTCTTGCCGCCGGAAGCGCGCACGCCGCGGGAATCTGCCCGGCCGGCAGTGCCGTGCGCTTCGGTGTGGAGCCCTATGAAAGCACGGCTGCACTCCTTCCTGTATACAATGATATCGGCAAATTGATCGCCAAACAGGTCGGCTGCCCGGTCCAGATCTTCATCACAACCAGCTACAATGCTGAGATTGAGGCAATGCGCGCCGGCAAGCTCGAGATTGGGGAGTTCGGGCCCCTCGGTTACGTGCTCGCCCACAAGGTAGCCGATGCCCAGGCGGTCGCCACCTTCGCAGACAGGAATGGCCAGGCCTCCACCTACACCGCCTCGATCGTGACCTGGCCCGGCTCGGGCATCACGACGCTCAAGGGCGTCGCCGGCCACACATTTGCATACTCGGATCCGGACTCGACCTCCGGCCATCTCTTTCCGGCCTATGCGCTGAAGAAGGCCGGCATCGACCCTGACCACGGCGTCAAGGCCTTCTATGCCGGCTCCCATACGGCGAGCTACGAGGCAATCCTCCATCACAAGGTCCAGGCGGGCGAGCTGAACAGCCAGCAGATCGCGCTTGCGGTCATCCAGAAGGACTATGATCCCAAGAACTTCGTCGTTCTCTGGCAGTCGAATCCCATCCCTATCGATCCCGTCACGATCTACGGCAAGCTCACCCCCGCACTTGCGGCGAAGCTCACCGCGGTGCTGCAGCACCTTGATCTCAGCGCGCTCTCACCGGCCGATCTGAAGATTCTCGGCGCCGCCGGCGGCAGGCTCGCCCCGCAGACGGACAGCGCCTATGATGGCATCCGCGATCTGATCACCATCCTGCATATCGACCTCAACAAGCTCTCCTGATGAGCGACGCGCTGATCGAGGCTCATGGCCTCTTCATGCGCTACCCGACCGGCTGGCTGGCGCTCGAAGGCGCCAGCCTCGCCGTTCGGCCGGGCGAATTCGCCGTCGTGCTCGGCGCCAATGGCAGCGGCAAATCCACCCTGCTCCGCATCGTCGCCGGTATCATCAAGCCCACCGAGGGAACCGCGCGTATCGCCGGGCAGGAGATCACGCGCCTCACCGGCCGCGCGCTCGCGGATGCGCGGATGGCCGTCGGCATGGTCTTCCAGCACGCCAATCTGGTGAAGCGGAGAAGCGTGCTCGCCAATGTCCTCTGCGGCACGCTCGGCCGCCACCGCAATCTCGCAACCGCGCTTGGTATGCTGCCGAAGCAGGAGATTCCGCACGGCATGCACTGCCTCGCCAATGTCGGCCTGCAGGAATTCGCCGCGCAGCGCGCGGGCACGCTCTCGGGCGGCCAGGCGCAAAGGGCGGCGATCGCCCGTGCCCTCGCCCAGCGCCCGCGCGCCCTGCTCGCGGATGAACCGGTGGCGAGCCTCGATCCCGAGGCGACGAATCAGGTCATGCGCCTGCTCCGGCACGTTGCGGCGAACGAGGGCATGGCGGTGCTCTGCGTCCTCCATCAGCCGGATCTCGCGCGCCGCTACGCGGATCGGATCATTGGCCTTCGGCGCGGCGTGGTCCGGTTCGCCGCCCCGCCGGGCGAGGTCACCGATCCCGAGATCGAAGCGCTCTATGAGGGGACGGCGCGATGAACTCCGAAGTGAGCGGGCCCGTCCGCGTCAAGTCCATTGCTGTCCCTCCCATCCGCCGCTTGCGTGAAATCCGCTCCCCGGCTTGGACGCTGCTCTACATCATCCTGTTCCTGGTCATCGTCATCCAATCGGGCGTGGTGGTCGAGGCGCGGCCGCAGGACCTGCTCACCGGCGCAAGCGGAATGGCCGACATTCTCGCGCGCTCCTTCCCGCCCGATTTCTCGCAGTTCTGGCCACAGCTCTGGCCCGCCTTCGAAACCGTGGACATTGCGATCTTCGGTACCGTGGTCGGCGTCATCATCGCCTTTCCGCTCGCGGTCCTCGCCGCGCGCAACACCACGCCCGCGCGCCTTCTCTACCATGGGGCCCGCGCCCTCATCGCCGTCTGCCGTTCCGTGCCGGATCTCGTCTGGGCGCTCCTCTTCGTCACCGCGGTCGGGCTCGGGCCTTTCCCCGGCGCGCTCGCCATCTCCGTCCACTCCGTCGGCATGCTCGGCCGCCTGCTGGCCGAGGTGATCGAGGATATGGACATGGGGCCGATCGAGGCGCTCGGGACCACCGGCGCCCGCCGCATGCAGATTTTCTCCCATGCGGTGGTCCCGACGGTGCTGCCCTCGCTCCTTGGCATCGCGCTCTATCGGCTTGATGAGAATATCCGCTCCTCGCTCATCCTCGGCTTCGTCGGCGCGGGCGGCATCGGGTTTCAGCTCTTGAGCGCGATGAATCTCTTTCAGTACCGCACCGTCTCGCTGCTGCTGATCATGATGTTCGTCCTCGTGATCGGCGCCGAGCGGTTGAGCGCCGCGCTCCGCAAGCGCATCGCCTGAACGAATTCCTCCCTTTCCAGCGCTGGGGGCGGGGCGGGTCGGATCGATCTCGATCAATCCCGCCCGCCCTTCTTCTTCCACCCTGCCTGCGCGGGCATGGGGGGAGAAGCGGGGCGTCTCGGCGGCGAAGCTGTCGGCGGATGCATCGCGCAACCTCGTGAACATTTTCCATCGCAGGCGTGTGCCCGCGCGCTACACAGCGCCGGCTGGCTTGATCAAAATCAAATACACGGCCGCCCTCCGCATTGTCCCATTCTCCCAGCCGGTGGAGGCGCCCATGGCCATCAGAACCATCCTTGCAGGCTTGAGCGGCGGCAGCGCGAGCGCCGCAACGGCCGAGCTCGCCTGCCGCCTCGCCACCCTCTTCGGCGCCCATCTTGAAGCCCTGCATGTGCGGACGGACATCACCGGCTTTCTCATCGGCGCGGGTGCCGAGGGTCTGGCGGCGGCCGATGCGCGCTGGGCCGAGGACGTGTCCGCCGCCATCGAAACAAGGGCGGAG
>DASZQO010000296.1:0-6279 GCA_035549615.1 Acetobacteraceae bacterium | reverse complement strand
TCCGAGGAACGGGCCGGGCTCGCTTGCAACCTTCGTCATTTCGGCTAGACCCCGAGCCCAACGGGTTCGGGGGAGGGGGAAAGCGCGGTGGCGGCACTGATCGAGATCGCGGGCCTTACCAAGCGGTTCGGCAGCTTCACCGCGGTGGACGATGTCTCCTTCCGGCTGGACAAGGGCGAGGTGCTGGGCTTTCTCGGGCCGAACGGCGCCGGCAAGACCACCACCATGCGCATGCTGGCGGGTTTTGTGATGCCGACCGCGGGCACGGCCGCAATCGCCGGGCATGATGTGATTGCCGAGCCGGTCGCGGCGCGAAAGCATCTGGGCTTTCTGCCCGAGGGTGCGCCGACCTATCCCGAGATGACGGTGCTCGGCTTCCTTCACTTCGTCGCCCGCATCCGCGGCTATGCCGGCGCGGCGCTGAGGCGGCGGGTGGACGAAGCGACCGCGCTCACCCAGCTCGAAAGCGTGCGGCTGCAGACGATCGAGACGCTCTCGAAAGGGTTCAAGCGCCGTGTCGGCCTTGCCCAAGCCCTTCTGCACGATCCGCCGGTGCTGGTGCTCGACGAGCCGACGGACGGGCTCGACCCCAACCAGAAGCATGAGGTGCGCACTCTGATCCGCCGCATGGCCCCGGAGAAGGCGATCGTCATCAGCACCCATCTGCTCGAGGAAGTGGATGCGGTGTGCACGCGCGCGATCATCATCGCGGGCGGGCGGGTGGTGGCGGATGACACGCCGGCCGGGCTTGCCGCGCGCGACCCCGAGCGGCGGCTGGAGGAAGTGTTCCGGGCGGTCACGATTCCATCCAGCCTGCGAAAGGCCGCGTAATGCGCCAGGTGCTGATCATCGCCCGCCGCGAGCTCGACGGGTATTTCGCCACACCCGTGGCCTATGTGTTCATCGTCATCTTCCTCGTCCTGCAAGGTACACTCACCTTCAATGCCGGGGATTTCTTCGCTCGCGGGCAGGCAGACCTGGTTCCCTTCTTCGAGTTCCTGCCCTGGGTCTTTCTGCTGCTGGTGCCGGCGATCAGCATGCGGCTATGGGCGGAGGAGCGGCGGCTCGGCACGATCGAGCTTCTGCTCACGCTGCCGGTGACGGAGGGCCAGGCGGTGATCGGCAAGTTCCTCGCCGCCTGGGTCTTTTGCATCATCGCGCTCGCGCTCACCTTTCCCTTCGTCATCACCGTCAATATCCTGGGCACGCCCGACAATGGCGTGATCGCCTGCGGCTATCTCGGCGGCGTGCTGGTCTCCGGCGCCTTCCTTGCGGTGGGGGCCGCGACCTCGGCGATGACGAAGAACCAGGTGATCGCCTTCGTGCTCGGGATCGCCATCTCCTTCGTCTTCGCGCTCTCGGCCTATCCCGTGGTCACCGATTTTCTCGACCGCAACCTTCCCGTGCTCGCCGAGATCGCGCGAAGATTCTCATTGATCGCGCGGTTCCAATCCTTCGCCCAAGGCTTGATCCGGCTGCCCGATGTCGTCTTCTTTGCGAGCTTCATCGGCTTCTGGCTGTTTGTGAACGCGGTGGTCATCGACCACGCCAAGGCGAGCTGAGGCGATGGCCGCGCCGGCCCGGCGAGTCTGGTCCTCTGCGCTCGCTGTCCTCGCTGTTGCGGCAATCGCAATCGGCGTCAATCTCTTCGTCGATTCACGCTTCGCCAATGTGCAGCTCGATCTCACCGAGGGGCGAATCTATTCGCTCTCTCCGGGAACGCGGGAAATCCTCGCCAAGCTTAAGCAGCCCATCACGCTCCGGCTCTATTATTCCCGCGCGCTCGGGGCGCGCCTGCCTCTCTATGGCGAATATGCTGACCGTGTCGAGGCGATGCTGAGGGAATATGCCGCCCGCGCGCACGGCATGATCCGGCTCGATTTCTATGATCCTCAGCCCTTCAGCCGCGTCGAGGACCAGGCGCTGAGCTATGGGCTCACGGGCGTGCCGCTCGATCAGCAGGGAACGAAGGTCTATTTCGGCCTCGCCGGCACCAATCTGATCGATACCCAGAAGACCATTCCCTTCCTCGATCCAACCCGCGCGCCCTTCCTGCAATATGATTTGAGCCGGCTGGTGTCCGGGCTTGCCAATCCGAAGCCGCCCGTCATCGGCGTGATGTCCTCGCTGCCGCTCGCGGGCGATCCACGCCTGATGGCGGAGGGCGGAGGCCAGCCCGGCCAGCCGGGCGGGCCCTGGATGGCAATGCTCGAGCTACAGAAGAATTTCGATGTCGAGCAGGTTCCGCTCGATACCCAGGTGATCGACCCCAAGATCCAGGTGCTGCTGCTCGCCCAGGCGCAGAATCTCAGCAAGCCCACGCTCTATGCCATCGATCAGTTCGTGATGCGCGGCGGGCGGCTGATGGTGATGGTCGATCCCTATAGCGAGGCAGAGGCGGGTATTCCGGGGCCGCAAGGAATTCCTTCTCTCGACAATTCTTCGACCCTCGAGCCGCTGCTCGCGGACTGGGGCATCGCGTACGATCCGAAGCGGGTGGTGTGCGATCTGACCGGCGCGATCGAGGTGCAGACGAGCGAATCGGATGACGTCGCCGCGGTGCCCTATGTCGCCTGGTTCAATATCCGCGGCGGACTCTCCCATACCGATCCCGCCACCGCAAATCTGACGCAGGTTACGGTGGCGTCGCCCGGCTTCATCACGAAGAAGAAGGGGGCGGATATCCGCTTCACGCCGCTTCTTGAATCGAGCCCGCAATCGGAGGTGCTGCCGGTCAAGGAGGTGAGCCTCGATCCGAATCCGGCGAAGCTGCTCGCAAGCTTCAAGCCCGCGGGCGGGCCGCGCGTGATCGCCGCCCGGGTGCGGGGAATTTTACACTCGGCCTTCACGGGGCCGCCGCCGCTGCCCGCGGGGACCAAGAGGGCGGCGAACCTGCCCCCCTATATCGCCGTGACGAAGAAGCCCGCCGATCTCGTCGTCGTTGCCGATTCGGATATTCTCGCCGATCGGTTCTGGGTGCAGGTGCAGAATTTCTTTGGCCAGCCAGAAGCCATCCCGTTCAGCGACAATGGCGCTTTTGTCTCCAACCTGGTCGGCTCGCTCGCTGGGGGTGATCTTCTGCTCTCGCTGCGTGGAACCGGCGCGGTGAGCCGGCCCTTCACCCTGATCCAGGCGATGCAGGCGAATGCCCAGGAGCGCTTCCGACGCACCGAGCTCGGGCTTCAGGCGAAGCTCAAGCAGACCGAGGAGAAGCTGTCGGCGCTTCGCAACGGCACCGCGAGCGGTGGGACAAAGGGCGGAGCTTCTTCCGAAGCATTGCTCACGCCGGCCCAGTCCCGGGCGATCGCCGCCGCCGAGCAAGAGATCGTGCAGACGCGCGAGCAGCTCCGCCGGGTGGAGTTCGATCTTGACCGGAACATCTCCCGGCTTGAGACGGAGCTTCGCATCTTCTGTGTCGTCCTGGTACCGGTGCTGCTGGTGCTGGTCGCGATTGGGCTCGGCCTCGTCCGCCGCCACCGCAGGCACGCCCGCGCATGAAACCCCGCACCACCCTTATTCTTGTCGCCGCCGCCGCGCTCGTTCTCGCGGCGGGCTGGTATTTCGGGCCGCATCAGAATTCGCCCGAGCAGGAGCAGGCAAGCACAGGCACGTTGCTTTTTCCGGCGCTCGATACGGCGCTGGCGAAGGCGGAGAGGATCGAGATCACGCACGCGGGCAAGCGCTTCGCCATTGTTCGCAAGGGCGATGTCTGGACCTTGCCGAGCCTCGGCTTCTACCCGGTCATCGCGACCAAGCTGCATGCGATGCTTGCGGGCCTTGCCGAGCTGCGCGTGGTGGGCCGGCGCACGGCCGATCCCGCGCAGTTCGCGACACTCGGCGTCGATGATCCTGGGAAACCGGGAGCGAGCGGCACGCTCGTCACCGTCAGCGGGGGCGCCGGGCGCGCGATCGTCAGCCTGATCATCGGGCATCAGAATTATGCAATGTCGGGCGACGGGGCCGAGACTCTCTATGTACGCCGGCCCGGCCAGAACCAGTCCTGGCTGGCCCAGGGCCAGCTCAATGTCGATGCAGAGCCCGATCTCTGGATCGATCATAGCCTCACGAACATCGACCACAGCGAGGTGACGGGGATCACGGTCACTCGCGGGCCGCAGACGCTCGTCTTCGCGCCGAAAGACGGGAAGCTCGCATTGACCAAGCCGGCCCAGCAGAGGCCCCTCGAACCCTACAAGCTCGATGACGTCTGGCGCGCGCTCGAGAACCTCTCCTTCTCCTCCGTCCGGGCGGGTCCGGCGCTGCCGGGGAAGGTTTTCGCACATACGATCTTCACGCTTGCCGGCGGCACGACGGTCGCGATGACGCTTGCCAAGGAGGGGAGCCACCTTTGGGCCCGCTTCGCGGCTTCCGGGACGGACGCGGAGGCGAAGGCGCTCACCACGAAATTCGGTGACTGGAGCTACCGGCTCGACGAATGGCGTCAAAGCGCGCTTGCGCCCACGCTCGATGATCTGCTCGCCAAGCCGCCGCCGGGGAAGACGTGACAGGGCGGGAATACCCGACCCGTCCGCTCGTCGGCATTGGTGTCATTGTCCTGCGGCAAGGGGCCGTTCTTCTCGTCCGTCGCGGCCAGGCGCCGGCGATGGGCGAATGGAGCCTGCCGGGTGGGGCGCAGGAGCTTGGAGAGACCGTGGAGGCGGCGGCACGGCGGGAGCTCGCGGAGGAAACCGGACTGACCGTCGGCGATCTGCACCTGGTGGGATATTTCGACAGTATCCACCACGATGAAGAGGGGCGGATCCGTTTTCACTACACGATCCTCGATTTTGCCGCTGCATATATCGCTGGCGAAGCGCGGGCGGGCTCCGACGTGGGTGAGCTGGCATGGGCGTCGGTGGACGCTCTCGGGCCCTTTGGCTTGCGCGCCCAGGCGCTCACGATGATCGCCCGCGCCAGTGCTATCCTTCCCTGAGCGGCGGGTGTGAAACCGAAACGAACTTGTCTCGGGCCTCAGCCACGCCGGCGGATTTGCGCCGCCTGGCGACGAGACCCGGCGCTTCGCCCGGGCACGAAGGGTTCCTGCGTCGCCGGCTCCTCGAACAGGATTTCCTCATAGGACATCATGGCCGCGATTTCGCGGGCAAAGCGTTCCTCCTGTGTCAAGGAGAGCCGCCCATCGTCCCGATCCGGATGCAGATGCGGATGAATGCCGTGAAATGCGGCGCCATAGCCAGCCAAGCCATCGAGAAAGGACCGTCCTGCGACGCGGAAGCAGGCCAGGATGGTGGCATCGATTTTGGAGATGCCCATGGAGAGGCGGGCCCCCCACCCAGTTCCGCCCGTGTCCGGCGTGCGAAGGCCCTTGGCTCGAGGGAACCTCATGATGACGCTGTCCACCCGCTCGGTTGCGTCTCGCGGCTTGCGGGAAAGCAGCTTGCGGGAAGGACGGAGCATTCCGCTTCTCCTCATCATGATGAGGAGGAGGTAGCGGAACGTTCTTACGCGCCGATGTCGTATCGCGAGAACAGTGTTACACGCGAAATTTCGGGACGTTCCCGGCGTGTTCGCCGAGCGCCATCGTGGTTCACCGCGCGGATCCCGGGCGGGCGTTTGCGGATGAAGTGTGGAATGCGATCCGGGAATATGCGCGAGCCGCCGGACAAGGAACGATGAGGCCAGAGCTCCGCTGATACGATCCACGAGCCGCCAAAAGCTGGCCGTGAAGGCTGGCACCGGACCCAATCTGGCGTCGTCGCCGGCTCCGTCCTATCCTTCCGTCCAACGCCGCAAGGGCGAAAGACGAGGGAACGTTCATGCAGCTCAACCGCGATGACATGCTGCGCGCCTATCGCCAGATGCGCACGATCCGCGCCTTCGAGGAGCGCGTGCATACCGAGTTCGCCGCCGGTGGCATCCCTGGCTTCGTTCATCTCTATGCCGGGGAGGAAGCGTCTGCGGTCGGCGTCTGCCTTCATCTCACTGAACGAGACGTGATCGCCTCCACCCATCGTGGCCATGGCCATTGCATCGCCAAGGGCTGCGACGTGAAGGCGATGATGCAGGAGATTTATGGCCGCAAGGACGGGCTCTGCGCCGGCAAAGGCGGCTCGATGCATATTGCCGACATCGCCAAGGGCATGCTCGGCGCGAACGGCATTGTGGGTGGGGGCCCGCCGCTCGTTTGCGGCGCGGCGCTCACCGCGAAGCTGCTGAAAACCGGCGGCGTCGGCATCGCCTTCTGCGGGGATGGCGGCTCCAACCAGGGCACCACCGCCGAGGCCATGAATCTCGCCTCGGTCTGGAAGCTGCCGGCCGTCT
>DASZQO010000295.1:0-3004 GCA_035549615.1 Acetobacteraceae bacterium | reverse complement strand
GACGTTTCGCTTACCATCGCTGGCGGCGAGCGGGTGGTGGTGTGCGGCCCGTCGGGCTCGGGCAAATCGACGATGATCCGCTGCATCAACCGTCTCGAGAGGCACCAGAAGGGACGCATCACCGTCGATGGCACCGAGCTTTCGGATGATACGCGCGCGCTCGACATCGTGCGCCGCGACGTCGGCATGGTGTTCCAGTCCTTCAATCTCTTTCCGCACCTCACGATTCTCGAGAACTGCACGCTCGCGCCGATCCATGTGCGGCGGATGAAGAAGGTGGAAGCCGAGGCGCTGGCAATGGAATTTCTGAGCCGGGTGCGGATTCCCGAGCAGGCGTCGAAATATCCCCCCCAGCTTTCGGGCGGACAGCAGCAGCGGGTGGCGATCGCGCGGGCGCTCTGCATGCGGCCGAAGATCATGCTGTTCGACGAACCGACCTCGGCGCTCGATCCGGAGATGATCAAGGAAGTGCTCGATGTGATGATCGAGCTCGCCGGGAGCGGGATGACGATGGTCTGCGTGACGCACGAGATGGGATTCGCGCGTCAGGTGGCGGACCGCGTCGTGTTCATGGATATGGGCGAGATCGTCGAGACCGGCACGCCCAAGGAGCTCTTCGGCGCACCGAAGAGCGAGCGGCTCAGGACATTCCTCGGCCGGATTCTCGGGCATTGATGAAGGCTTTCCCGTCGCCCCGCGCGGCGATGACGGCAAGTGCTGCTTCCCGAAGACCGGCGATGAACGCGCGCCGGATCTTCAGGCGATGGTTCTTCACGGAACAGCAATGATCGGCCGTGCCGGGTCCGGAGAGGGCGGACAGGCCGCCGGGATCTGCCGCAGGCGCTCAATCAGCCAGCGTCCCGCCGGGCCGGGCGGCGTGTCGGTCCGGTAGATCGCGAACATCGGCATCAGCGTGCCGTCGGCAGGCATGTCTTCCGCCGTGATCTCGACGAGCGTGCCTTGGGCGAGATCCTCGCGCACCGCCGCGAGCGGCATGCCGCCGAAGCCAAGGCCGGCGCGAAGAAAGGCGTGCTTGGCGCCGAGATCCGCAAGCCGCCAGGTCTTCGGCGAGAGAACGCCGAATTCCTGCCCCTCGGAGAGCCGCGTGCGGTCGGTGAGCACGAGCTGGATATGCTGGGCCAGAACGGAACTCGGAATCGGCCCAGCATGGGAGAGAAGCGGGTGGCTCGGCGAGACGACGAGGCCGAGACGCACGGCAAGCAGGCGCTCGCGGCTGAGCTCGGGCGGCGCGAGCGGAAGCGAACCCATGACGCCGAAAGCGCAGGTTCCGGAGAGCACCGGCGCCACCACCGCGCCAAGCGCCTCGACATAAAGACGAAGCGGCGTGGCCGGGAATTCGGCCTGAAAGGCGACGACCGCAGAGGTCACGATCTCGATCGGAAACATCACGTCAACCACGACGGAGAGTTCCGGCTCGAGTCCCTCCGCGAGTCCCTTGGCGCGCGCCTTGAAGAGATCCATGCCGGTCGCGACGGCGCGAGCATCGGCAAGCAAGGCGCGACCGGCTTGGGTGAGGACGGGATAGCGCCCGCTCCGATCGAAGAGGCTGACCCCGAGCCGTGCTTCGAGATTGGCGAGCGTTTGGCTGACCACGGACTGAGCGCGGTGCAGGCGGCGGCCGGCAGCGGAGAAGCTGCCGCCATCGGCGGCCGCGATGAAGGTGCGAAGCTGATCGAGCGAGACGCCGTCAAGCATCTATCGGTCTCAACGATGGTTTTCATAGAGAAATATAGGCTACCACGCTAGGCTTGCTGTTCCCAAGCTGTTGCCCAGGGATTGGGGCACCACGCGCATGAATATCCTTCACATCGATTCCAGCATTCTCGGCGCGGGCTCGGTGAGCCGCGTCCTTTCGGCCGAGATCGTCGCGGCGCTGCGGGCCCGCCACCCGGCTGCCCGCGTAACCTATCGCGATCTCGGGGCCGCGCCCGTCGGCCATCTCTCCGGGGCGCATCTCGCGGCAGCCCAAGGGGCAGTCCCCGAGGCGGCCGCCTTGCGGGAGGATCTTGCCGCGGGACAGGCTGCGCTTGAAGAGTTCCTCGCGGCGGACATCGTCGTCGTCGGCGCGCCGATGTACAATTTCGGGGTGCCGAGCCAGCTCAAGGCCTGGATCGACCGGCTCGCGATCCCAGGCAAGACCTTCCGCTATACCGAAGCGGGAGCGGAGGGGCTGGCGGGCGGCAAGATCGTCATCATCGCCTCCTCGCGCGGGGGTTTTTATGGGGCGGAGACACCCACCGCCTTCCTCGACCACCAGGAGAGCTATCTGCGCGGAATCTTCGGCTTCTTCGGCATCACCGATGTGCGTTTCGTGCGCGCCGAAGGTGTCAATCTCGGACCGGACAGGCGGGAAGCGGCGATCGGTGCCGCGCGCGAGGAGATCGCGCGCCTCGTGGCTTGACGGAAGCACCGCCGTCGCTATCGAAGGCGGTCATATGCGGCCGATTCAGGGCAACCTCTTCGGGATGCTTCCCCCTCCCTCCAAGAGGGAGGGGATTGAGGTCCTCGCAACCGGGCCTGGGCTTACGGTGGAACGGATCGTCTGGCATGGCCATGCGAGCGCGCCCGGCTCCTGGGTATGACCAGGACTGGAGCGAATGAGTGCTGTTGGTCTCCGGAGCGGCGGCAATCGCATCTGAAGGGGAGGCGAATGCGCGGACTCTGCGGGCCGGCGATCATCCCCTCATTCCGGCCCATTGCCGCCACCGCGTGGCATGGACCGGCGAAGCCCAGCCGACAATCCGGCTCGCCGTGCATTTCAACAGGGCGGTGGAATGATCACGCCGTGACAGCGTGCCGGCCATGAGCGGGATCATCGAGGATCCGGAAGCCCAGGCGGAGTCCCGGATCACGCGCGCGGCGCTCGAAGACGGGTCCTTGCTTGCCAGGCTGCGCGCGCTCCGGTTGCCGGGGTTCTCTGTGCGCAACGATGAAGAGATCGAGGCTTCGCTCGATGCCATGCTTGCGGCGCATCCACCCGGCA
>DASZQO010000294.1:0-4314 GCA_035549615.1 Acetobacteraceae bacterium | reverse complement strand
CGCTCTCCGCGGCAGGTGCGGAGGGGCCGGCCTTCGCGGTGGACATGCGGCTCCGTCCCTCGGGCAACAAGGGGCCCGTGGCCGTCTCGCTCGCCAGTTTTCGCCGCTACCATGCGAGCGATGCGTGGACCTGGGAGCGGATGGCGCTGACACGGGCCCGCGTGGTCGCGGCGCCGCGCGAATTTCGCACCGAGGTTGCGGCGGCGATCCGGGCCGCCCTCGAAAATGCGGGGTCACCGGAGCGGATCCGCGCCGATGCCGCCCTGATGCGGGCGCGTGTGGCGCGCGAGCTGCCGGCGGTCAGCCCGTGGGATCTGAAGCTGAGGCCGGGCGGGCTGATGGAGGTGGAGTTCATCGCCCAGGTGCTCCAGCTCATCCATGCGCCCGCCCGGCCGGAGCTATGGAACCCGACAACGCACCTTGCGCTGGCCGGGCTCGCGGCGGCCTCCGTGTTGAGCCGCGAGGAGGCAGCACTGCTGTTGCGCGCGGAGCTTCTCTATCGCACGGTGATGGGTCTCCTGCGTGTTGCGGTGGGCCGCGCACCGCCCCCGCCGGCGCTGCCCGAAGCGGTGGCGACAGCCCTTCTCCATGCCGTGCGGGCGAGCGGAGAGGCGGTGCTTGACGTGGGCGGCCTGCTAACCACCCTGGAGGAACTGGGCCGCGCCGTGCGTCTTCTGTTCGAGCATCATGTGGGGCCTCTCACCGAGCGCCCGATCGAGGAGCGAAAGACATGAGCGTTGGCGAAGGGGACAAAGCACCCGATTTCGCGCTGCCCGCGAACGGTGGACGAAGCGTGAGCCTTGGTGCCATGAAGGGCAGGCCGTTCGTGCTATATTTCTATCCCAAGGCCAACACCTCCGGCTGCACGCGCGAGGCCTGCGCTTTCGAGGAAGCCTTGCCGGCGCTCGGCAAGATCGGGGTCAGCGTGATCGGCGTGTCGCGCGACCCGATGAAGCCGATCGAGGCCTTCGCCAGGCAGCACAAGCTCAGCTTTCCGCTGGCCTCGGATGTCGAGGGGAAGGTGGCGGAAGCCTATGGCGCCTGGGTCGAGAAATCGATGTATGGCCGGAAATACATGGGGATCGAGCGAAGCACGTTCCTCATCGACCGCGATGGGCGGATCGCGCGGGTGTGGCGGAAGGTCAAGGTGGATGGGCATGCCGCCGAGGTCATGGCGGCAGCGAAGGCGCTTTGATCAAGCAGTGGAAACGGTGAAGAGAGCCGGTTGACGGCGGGCCGAAGCTGGGCCTCTATTCTCGGCCAAAAGTTGGGGGAGAAACGTCGGGTGGCAGCCCTTCTGGAAGTGGAAGGACTGGTCAAGAGTTTCGGGCCTGTGGATGTGCTCCATGGGGTCGACCTTGCGCTCGGCGCGGGCGAGGTTCTGGCGCTGGTGGGCGACAATGGGGCGGGCAAATCCACCCTGATTAAGCATATTGCCGGGGTTTACCGGCCGGATGCCGGGGAAATCCGGCTGGAAGGACGGCCGGTCCGGCTGGAAACGCCGGGCAAGGCGCGCGAGCTCGGGATCGAGACCGTCTATCAGGATCTGGCACTCGCCGATGAGCTTTCGGTCGGCGCCAACATCTTTCTCGGCCGCGAGCCGGTGCGGCGCTTCCTTGGCCTGATCCCGGTGATCGACAAGGCACGCATCAAGAGCGAGACGGATGCGCTGCTCGCACGCATCGAGAGCCGCATTCCCCGCAAGGCGCGGAGCGTCTCACGGCTTTCGGGCGGCCAGCGGCAGGCGGTTTCGATCGCGCGCGCGCTCTACTGGCAGGCCAAGGTCGTGATCATGGACGAGCCGACGGCCGCGCTTGCGGTGATGGAGCGCGAGCATGTGATCGGGCTCGCCCGCCGCCTCGCCGCCGAAGGGGCCGGGGTGATCTATATCGGCCACAACCTGATCGAGATTCTCGAGGTCGCGGACCGGGTCTCGGTGATGTACCGGGGCCGGATCGTTCATGTCACGAATGCCAGGGAGACGACCCAGCAGGAGCTGATCAAATACATGACAGGGTTCGCGGGAGCGGCCAATTGAACGGCTTCCGCCGGACGGGTTTCACAAGCCGGCCCGCGCGGCCAGGCAAAAGGAGGGAGGTACGCATGAGAAAAATCCTGCTGATCGCGGCTGCCGCGTTCGGCTGCACGATGGTTCAGGCGGGGGTGGAGGCCAGGGCCCAGGATTTCTCGAAAACGAAGATCGACGTGATCGTCAAGGCGACGACGTCGCAATATTGGGCGACGGTGTTCGATGGTGCGCGCGCGGCCGCCAAGGTGCTTGGCGTGCAGATCGCCACTCTCGGCGCGCCGAGCGAGCTCGATGCCGCCGGCGAAGTTTCGATCATGGAGAATGCGATCTCGGCGAAGCCTGCCGGCATCGTGATCGCGGCGACCAATGCCCAGGCGCTGGCCGAGCCGATCGCGGCGGCGACCAAGGCAGGGATTCCGGTGATCGTGATCGATTCCAACGCCAATACGGACCAGTACGTGACCTTCCTCGCCACCAATAACGAGACAGGCGGACAGAAAGCGGCTGACGAGATGGCCCGCTGCGTCAAGGCGCGGACGGGCAACGCAAGCGGCAAGGTGGCCTATCTCACGGCGCTCGCCGGTGCGCAGTCCCTGAACGACCGCGACAAAGGGTTCGTCGAGGAGCTCAAGAAATATCCGGGCCTCACGATTGTCGAGCATCGTGTCGGCAACAACATGGCGGATCGCGCGCTCTCGGATTCGGAGGACGTGCTGACCCGGCATCCCGATCTTGTCGGCATATTCGCCGACAATGAGCTTCAGGGCGATGGCGCGGGCACCGCGCTTTCCGAGAAGGGGCTCGGCAGCAAGGTTTGCCTGGTTGCGTTCGACACCTCCGATACGGAGATCAAGTTCCTGCGTACCGGCATCATTGATGCGCTGATCGTGCAGAACCCGTACATGATGGGCTATGCCGGCGTATGGTATGCGCTGGCCGCCGCGCACGGCGTCGTCTTCCCGAAATACGTCGATAGCGGCGTGAGCGTGGTCACCAAGGACAATATGGACAGCCCGCAGATGGTGGGCCTGCTCGACCCGAGCAAATACGTACTCTCGCCGTTCCTGGGCGCGCAGTAGGGCGTGAGATGACGAAGGCGGCGCGGGAGCGGCGGGCGTCCGCTCCCGCGCGCGGCATGCAGGGATCAGAGGCGGGCTTGCCGTGGGGATAGGCGAGGGATGAGCCAGGGTGCCTTGACGAGACCGGCGGAGGAAGAGGCTCAGGGAACGTTCCTGGCCGAGCTCAGGCATCGGCTGCCGCTCGAAACCTATGTGCTTGCGCTGACGGTTCTGGTCTGGGTGCTGCTCGCGATCGTCTCGCCCTATTTCTGGACCGCGGGCAATATCACCAACATCCTCCGCCAGGTGTCGATCGACGCGATTCTCGCCTTCGGCTCTCTCTTCCCGATCATCCTCGCCGGGATCGATCTGTCGGTTGGCTCGGTCGCCGGGCTGAGCGGCGTCGTCTTCAGCATGCTGATCGCGAACGCGGGACAGGGATTGCTGGTCGCCTTCGTCGCGACCCTGGCGATGGGGATCGTGATCGGCATTATCAATGGTTGGGCAACCGACCGGCTCGGGATTCCGCCCTTCATCGTCACGCTCGCCGGCCTGCAGGGCTATCGGGGGCTGGCGCTGTTGCTTTCGGGAGGAATGACGATCTCCGGGATGCCGGCGGGGCTGCAGGCCTTCTCGCTTTCCTCGGTGGCGCATGTGCCGACGCTTTTCCTGTTGATGGCCGTGATCGGGCTCTGCGCGCACTTCCTGCTCGCCTATACGCGGCTCGGACGATACATGTACGCGATCGGCAGCAATGCGGAGGCGGCGCGGCGGGTCGGCATCCGGGTGACCCATGTGACGACGATCGCCTATGCGCTCGCGGCCCTCTTTGCCACAATCTCCGGCCTGCTGCTCGTCGCCCGGCTCTCGATGGGCACGCCTACGGCGGCAACCGGCTCGGAGCTGCAGGCGATCGCCGCGGCCGTGGTCGGGGGGGCGAGCCTGTTCGGCGGCCGCGGGACGATCCTTGGTTGCTTTATCGGCTCGCTGCTTTTCACGACCATCGGCAACGGGGCAAATCTGCTCGGGATCAATTCCTTCTGGCAGATGGTGATCGAGGGCTTGCTGATTGCTTTCGTGGTCTATTTCGACAATCTGCAGAAGCGGCGCCAGGCGGGCATGGGGTAGACGGGGCCGGTTGATCCGGCGCCCTTGCCGCCGGCCGGGGCATCGGCTAGACCGCGCCGCTGGCGCCCGTAGCTCAATTGGATAGAGCACCAGACTACG
>DASZQO010000293.1:0-8103 GCA_035549615.1 Acetobacteraceae bacterium | reverse complement strand
CAACGGAGCATGCTGAGAGCGGAATTTGTCCGGGTTTATCATCGGCCCCGCTATCTTTTGGATCCATAGAGCCCCCGCTGGGCGCGACGCTTCACGACGGCCTCGCGCCGTGGCTCAAGCCGACGCGATGGCGTCCTTCGCCGGCTCCTGCGCGGCGCGGACCATGAGCGCGCTCACATTGACAATGCCGCGCGCGGTGACGCTCGGCACCAGCACATTGAGCGGCTTGGCGAGGCCGAGCAGCAGCGGCCCGACCGTGAGCCCCTCGGCGGCCGCCTTGAGCATGTTGAAGGCAATGCTTGCGGCATCGAGATTCGGCATCACCAGCAGATTGGCTGAGCCGGTCAGCCGCGAATCGCGCACCGCACGACTGCGGATCGCTTCTGAAAGCGCCGCATCGGCCTGCATCTCGCCATCGATCTCGAGATCGGGGGCACGGGCGCGGATCATCGCGAGGGCGATGCGCATCTTGCGCGCGGATTCGGAACGCGAGCCGCCGAAGCTCGAATGCGAGAGCAGCGCCGCCTTGGGCGCCACGCCAAAATTCTGCACCGCCTTCGCGGCGAGCAATGTCATCTCGGTGATCTGCTCCGCCGTCGGATCGAGGATCATCTGCGTGTCGCAGACAAAAAGCACCCCGTTGCGCAGGATCAGCGCGGAAAGCGCATAGACCCGCGTCGCCTCCGGCAGCCGTGGCACCAGCGGCAGCGCATGCTGCATGTGCCGCCACCACTCGCCATTGCCGCCACAGACGGCGGCATCGACCTTCCCGGAATTGAGCATCATCGCCGCAGTCACTGTGCCGATGCGACGAAGCCGCACGGCGGCATCGGCGGGTGGAATGCCATGCCGCCCGACCAGGCGCTCATAATCCGGCAGCATCCCCTCGATGCGCCCGGGATCGGCCAGCGTGTCCACCACCTCGACAGTCTCGCCGATGCGCAGCCGAAGCCCGAGCTCACGCACACGCGCCGAGATCACCTCGCGCCTTCCCACCAGCACGGGCTCCGCGAGCCCTTCATCGAGCACCGTCTGCACCGCGCGCAGCACCCGCTCATCCTCGCCCTCGGCATAGGCGATACGTTTCGGCGCCTTGCGCGCCGCCTCGAAGACGGGGTGCATCAGCGCGCCAGAGCGAAAGGCGAAGCGCGCGAGCTCCTGGCGATAGGCCGCGTGATCGGCGATCGGCCGGCGCGCCACGCCGCTCTTCGTCGCAGCCTCAGCGACGGCGGGCGCGATCTCCAGGATCAGCCGCGGATCGAAGGGCTTGGGAATGATGTAGTCGGGCCCGAAGAGCGGCGCCGCCCCGCCATAGGCGGCCGCAACCGCCTCGCTCGCCTCCATCCGCGCGAGCCCGGCCAGCGCCTCGACCGCGGCGATCTGCATTCCCTGATCGATCGTGCGCGCGCCGACATCGAGCGCGCCACGAAAGATGAAGGGAAAGCAAAGCACGTTGTTGACCTGGTTCGGATAGTCCGAGCGCCCGGTGGCGACGATGGCATCCGGCCTCACTTCCTGCACGAGCTCGGGCATGATCTCGGGCTCGGGATTGGCGAGGGCGAGGATGAGCGGCCGGGGGGCGAACTTCGCCAGCCACTCGGGCTTCAGGACCCTGGGCGCGGAGAGGCCGAGAAAAATGTCCGTCCCGTCGAGCACATCCTCAAGCCGCCGCGCATCCGTCTTGCGCGCATAGCGGGCGAGATTCTCGGCCTCGATCCCCGGACGTCCGGCATGGACCACACCTTTGATATCGGTGAGCGTGACATGCTCGGGCTTGAGGCCCATCGCCACCAGGAGATCGATCGAGGCGAGCGCCGCGGCACCGGCCCCGGAGGTGACGAGCTTGACCTCCTCGAGGCGCTTGTTCTGCAAAAGAAGCCCGTTGCGCACCGCCGCGGCAACCGTGATGGCGGTGCCGTGCTGATCATCATGGAAGACCGGAATATCCATCCGGCTTCGCAGCGCCGCCTCGATCGTGAAGCACTCGGGCGCCTTGATATCCTCGAGATTGATGGCGCCGAAGGTCGGCTCAAGCGCGGCCACAACTTCGACGAATCGCTCGGGATCGGCGGCGGCGACCTCGATATCGAACACGTCGATTCCGGCGAATTTCTTGAAGAGGACCGCCTTGCCCTCCATCACCGGCTTGGCGGCGAGCGGGCCGATATTGCCAAGCCCGAGCACCGCGGTGCCGTTGGAGATCACCGCGACCAGATTGCCCCGGGTGGTATAGTCGTAAGCCGCGGCCGGATCGGCGGCGATGGCGAGCGAAGCGGCGGCGACGCCCGGCGAATAGGCGAGCGCGAGGTCATGCTGGGTGGCCATCCGCTTGGTCGGCTCGATGGTGAGCTTTCCCGGCCGCGGCAGCCGGTGATAGTCAAGCGCTTCCTTGCCGATAGCCTCGTCCATCGCAGTCTCCTAACTTGGCGGGACCATCGACGGAACGGCCCATTCCGGCAACAGAGGTCCGTTATCGGGAGAATGGGCATCGGAGGATCAGCGAAGTGGTGCGGTCGAGAAGACTCGAACTTCCACGGGGTTGCCCCCACAAGCACCTCAAGCTTGCGCGTCTACCATTCCGCCACGACCGCTCGTACCACGCTCCCGATGCGGCCTTGCATCGGTCGCCCGGCGGGGGGCGGATATAGCGGATGCCTTTCGACCCTTCAATTGCCGGCACGCTCCGTTTTGAGCGCTCGCCCGCTCCCGTCGCCTATCCGCAGGCAGTTGCCCGGATGCAGGCGCTGGCGAGCGCGATCCGCGCTGGAACAGCGGCCGAACGCGTCTGGCTCACCGAGCATCCGCCGCTCTATACCGCCGGAACCTCCGCGCGGGCGGAGGATCTGACCGACCCGGAGCGTTTTCCCACCTTCCGCACCGGCCGCGGCGGGCAATGGACCTATCACGGTCCCGGCCAGCGCATCGCCTATGTGATGCTCGATCTCACCCGCCCGCATGGCACGGTGCCGCCACGCGATGCGCGGCTTTATGTCCATGGGCTCGAGCAATGGGTGATGCGCGCGCTCGCCCGGCTCGGCGTCGCGGCGGAGCCGCGGGAGGACCGGATCGGGCTCTGGGTGCGCACGGGAGGAGAAGAAAGGAAGATCGCGGCGATCGGGGTGCGCATCAGCCGCTGGGTCAGCTCGCACGGGGTCGCGATCAATCTCGCGCCAGACCTTTCCCATTTTCAGGGCATCGTGCCCTGCGGCATCCGCGAGCATGGGGTGACCAGCCTCGCCGCTCTCGGGCACGAAGCGGGCATGGGGGAACTCGATGTGGCGCTGCTGGCCGCCTGGCCAGACGTGTTCGGGGGCGACGTCGCGCCCGAATTCAGCCCGGAATTTCCGGAATTTAGCGACGAAAGAACCCCGGATCCGCGGGCGGCTCTGCCCATTCCTCGGTGATGGAGGTCACCTCCGCGGCCGCCGGGCCGCGGCGGCAGGCACGCAAGATCTCCTCCACCGCCGCTTCCTCGCCGGCCACCAGCGCCTCGACAAGGCCATCGGCGCGGTTGCGCACCCAGCCCGCGATCCCGAGCTTCCGGGCCCGCATCACCATCCAGTCACGATAACCCACACCCTGCACGCGCCCGGCGATGAGAAGAAGCCGCGCTCTCATTTCCCGGCTTCGGCCAGGGCCACGTAGCGGGTGGCGATGGCGATCTCGGCGCGGATCGCATCCCGCCGTTCCGCCGCCATCGGGTCCTCGCCCCAGAGCTCGGCCTGGAACATCTCATCGAGGAGCGAGGCATTCGCGGCTTCTGCGGCGCCGATCCGGCCGCGGATGAGCGCGAGCCCGAGCACGAGGCTGCCAAGCGCTGGCACGACGAGCCCAAGTGCGGCGAGGGCCGGCACGCTAGCGGCCGCCACCGCGCTGCCCAGCGCAGCGAGGGCGGACGGATCCTGCGCCAGGGGCATCACGCCGGTGGTGATCCTGAGAGGGGCGCCGAGCTCGCGTGCCGCCCAGTCGAGCCAGGGCTGCCACATCGCATCCTGGCGCCGCACCAGCGCCTCCGGCTCCGCCGCGCGGTAGCAGAGCAGATCGGACCCGCCATAGGCGGCGATGGCGGCGATCGTCGGGCCCGGCGCCGGCGCGATTCGTTCCTGGGCCGTCGCGGCCAGACGGGTCAGAAGGAGATCGTCGGCCCCGATCCTCTCACCCTTGGGCCGGCTTCCCCATTCCCGGGCAATCGCCTCGGCGAGCGGCCTCGTGGGCAGGATGAGCGGGCCGCCACCCGGCACGCGGAGCGGCTTTGCATCAAGAAAGATCGCGAAGCCTCCGGGGCCGGCGCCACCCGGGGCGGGTGCCGCGCGCGCCTCATCCCAGATCCGCTGCGCGCCCTTCATCATTGGTGGAAAAGGCCACGCAGGAGATTGAGCGGGTTGTTCGGCGCGGCCGGCTTGCCGCCGGTTTCGGGCGGCGGAGGGGGCGGCGGCGCGGCGGGGCCGGGCGCGCCGAAGCGGGCCAGCGCCAGGGCCGGCCCGCAGTCCGGGACATTGCTGGCCGGCCCGCCATGCAGGGCTCCCAGGATCTGGGCGAGCAGCCCGTTGGGCTTGGTCACGCCATTGACAGCACCGCCCACATCCGGTGCGATCTTCGGGTCCAGGAAGGTGCCGTTCACGCGTACCGGCAGCGAAATCGCCCCGCTGCCATACTGGTACGAGGGCTCGAGATGCAGGGACAACGTCTCCTGCCCGAGGGCGAGGCCGCCACCGCCGGTGATGATGAGCCTTCCGGTCTCGAGCAGGAAGGCCCGCAGATCGACAAACCCATTGGTCGAATCGAAGCGGGCGGCGAAGCAGCGCACCTCGCTTTGCCCCGGGCCGAGCAGCGCGGGCGGCACCTCGGCCGCGCGGAGGACCGAGCCGAGCAGGGAGCGAATCACGTCGTTATTGACGCTGCCGCCCGCCATCGCCACGCCGAGCGAGCCGTCGAGGCGGGAAGCGATCGCGTGCGGTGTGCTGCCCGCGCCGCTCAGATGCGCCTGAAGCTGGACCGTTCCGCTCGCTTCCGCCGGCAGCCCGAAGGCTTTCAGCAGCGGGGAAAGCGCGAGCGCCGGGGCATCGATCGTGAGCGAGACCGGCGGGTTCTGAGGCGCAGCGTTCACCGCGGCGGTGAGCGCGACATGTCCCCCCGGCGCCTGGACGCCGAATGGGGCAAGCGTGAGATTGCCATCCTTGAGCACGAGCTTGCCGGCGAGATTGCCGTACGTAATGCCGCCGGTGGTCAGGCCGCCGATGCTGAGGGTGAGATCGGCGTCCGCCGCCTTGAGCGTCGCGAAGGGAAGCGGCGTGTCGGGGATGAGGCGCACCGGCGATGGGCCACGGGAAGAAGACGGAACGGGCGGTGGAACCGGTGGCGGCGCGGGCGGAGCGGTCGCGGCGGGAGCCGGGCCTGATTTCGCCGGCTTCATGGCGGCGCGCAGTGCATCCAGATCGAGACGCTTGGAGGTGAGCGTGGCCGTCAGCGCCGGCCGCGCGCCGGCGAGCGCCAGCGTCGCATCGCCGGAAAGATCGCCCTGGGGCAGGGTGAGGGTGAAATCGGAAAGCCGCACCCATTGCCGCCATCCCGTCTCGGCATCGGTGATCTGGCCGGAGAACGAGACCTGGGCGAACGAGGGCAGCGTCCGCATGACCAGGGGCGAGAGGGCCGCGAGATCGGGCACCTGTGCGGAGACGGCAAGGCTCGCGCCGGCCAGGCTTCTCGGCTCCGTCACCGAGCCGGAGATGGCGAGATTGGCCCCGGCACCCGCCGCCTGGAATGCGACCGGCCAGGGCGCGGCTGGCAGGGGCGGGCCAAAGCCGGCGGGAAGCAGCGCGGCCGGCGGGCCGAGCGTCGCCGAGACGGAGAAAGGCGTGGTGCCGACTTGCCCGGTGAGCATGAGCTTGCAGGGCTGATCGAGCGCGGGCGCGGTGAAGGAAAGATCGCTGAGCGTGAGGCCGGGCATGACCGTGCCAAGGTCCGATTTTCCGGCCTCGAGCGAGACATCGCTGAGCTCCGGCAAGGTGGTCCTCGGCGTGGTGCCGGAATCGGTGAGGTTCGCCGCCAGCTTCACATCGTGCAGCGCCGGCAGTTTCTGGCCGGGGAAGAGCGGCGAAAGCGCCTCGAGCGCCGGCAGGCCGGCCTGCAGGCGGACCTGATAGCCGCGCAGGGCGGCTGGATCGGCGACCATGCCATCGAGCGAAAGCTGCGCCGTGCCCAGCGTGAACGCGAGCTGCACCGGCCATGGCGAACCGCCGGATTCGGCGCTGGCCCCGGCGAGGCGGGCGAGCGGGCCGGTCTGGCCGCGCAGCGTCAAGGGCATGCCGGCGTAGTTCGCCTCGGCCGCGAGCTTCATCGGCGCCGTGCTGGAAGCGGTGGTGGCCGTGAAGGAGGCGAGCGCCAGCGCCCCGTGCCGGCCGGTACGGTCATCCTGCCAGGTGAGGTTGCCATCCGTGATGCGGATCGCGCGCACATCGATCGCGACGGGATGACCCGTGGGGCGCCCCTGCCCGATGTTCGCGGGGGTGGGCGCAGTCGGCGGCCCCTTGGGTGCGGCGCCCGAGGCAGCCTGCCTGGCGAAGGAGAGATTGGTCTCGCCGGCCCGGTTGATCTCGACCGCGATCACCGGCCGCACCAGGACGATGCGGCGGATGGCCAGCCTGCCGCTCAGGAGGGGCAGCAGCGATAGCTGCGCATCGAGCCGCTCCAGAGTCGCCATTTCCGGGCGGGAGAAGCCGGGGGGATTGGCGAGGGCCACGTCCTCGGCCGTGATCGTCGGCGTGAGGGAGAGGGCAAGCGAGAGCGGACCGTTCAGCGTGAGCCGCCGGCCGAGCGATTGATCGACCACCTGCTCGATCTGCGGCTTATACGCATTCGGGTCGAAGCGGGCGACGAAGACGCCGACGGCGAGGATCGGGACGAGGACCACGATCACGATCACGGTGAAGACAATGCGGCGGAGGCGCCGGCGGCGCCTTCTCGCGTTCGCGCGCGCAAGCTCCTGCTCTTGCGTCATCGCATGATTGCTCCGATCCGAAGGTCGGAGAGACGGGCCTCAGTCAGTCTCTGCACTCCTTGCCGCTGGGGCGGGGCGGTTGGGGCAGGCAAGAATACCAGCCCCGCCGGGCCGTGGTCGATTGCCCAGGCATATGCCTCATCTCTTATTTTAGACAGGCAGGGTGACGATGGCTTTGGCCCCGCCACGTGGGCGATTGACCAGGATCACGTCACCACCATGGGCACGCAGGATGTTACGCGCGATCGGCAGCCCGAGTCCGGTGCCCCCGGTTTCCCGGTTGCGGCTCGCCTCCAGCCGCTGGAACGGCTGGAAGACACGCTCCAGGTCGGCCGGCGGGATGCCCGGCCCTTCATCCTCGATCTCGATCCGCGCCACGCCCCCCGGACCGCCCTCCGGCGGGGTCAGGGTGAGCAGCGCACAGCCGCCATAGGCGACCGCGTTGCTGACCAGGTTTCCGAGTGCCCGCTTGAGCGCGATGAGACGGGCCCGCGCGGTCAGATGCGCAGGCCCGGCATAGAGAAGCCGTTCCGTCGCTTCCGGCCGCACATCGGCAGCCTCATCGAGGACGGTCTGGCAGAGCAGAGCGAGATCGAACGGCACCACCGGCTCGGCGGCGGTGGTATCGCGGCCAAAGTCGAGCGTGGCGGCAACCATCTTCTCGAGTTCATCGAGATCGGCCAGCATCTTCCGCCGCTGCTCCTCGTCCTCGATGAATTCCGCCCGCAGCTTGAGGCGGGTGATCGGGGTACGCAGGTCATGGCCAATGGCGCTGAGCAGGAAGGTGCGGTCCTCGACGAAGCGGCGGATGCGCGCGGCCATGGTGTTGAAGGCGGCGGCCGCGGTCGCGATTTCGGTCGGCCCGTCCTCGGAGAGCGGTGGCGCGTTGACATCGCGGCCAAGCCGCTCCGCAGCGGCGGCTAGAGTGCTGACGGGCCGGGTAAGCCGGCGCACCGCCCAGACGGTGAGCAGCGCCGCGACCGCGGTCATCAGGCTGAAGGCGGTGAGGAAGGAGGGGGAGTGCCAGGGCAGCGGCGGCGGCACGCGCACGCTGACGGTAAGCCAGGGTCCGTCGTCGGGCGGCGGCGGCGCGGGGGGGGTCTTCG
>DASZQO010000292.1:0-13311 GCA_035549615.1 Acetobacteraceae bacterium | reverse complement strand
GAGCCCGGCATCGGAAATCAATTCATAACCGTAAATATCCTTCGCGGCGCCCGGGGAGATAAACCCAGCCAACAGGTCCAAGGCGATGGCTTCCCGATCACGGGACCGGGGATCTCCATATCCGCCGCCTCCGGGGGTAATCAGGAGGATACGGTCACCGGGCAAGAACTGAACGTTCGCGTATTTGCTGCTCGAGACCTTGCCGTAAAGTTCCTTGACGGTCCGCCATTCTCCATCTCCGGCCTTCTGAATGAGCGTTGCACCATTTCCACCGCGCTGGCCGCCAAACAGCGCCCAAGGCCTCACCTGGTGCCGGTCGCTGCACTGGCTGCCAGTGATCGGCACCTGGGTCACCAGGAGCGTTCGCCGAAAGCCGAGTCCCCCGCGCCACTGTCCGGCGCCGCCGGAATCTACGACCAGCTCGCAATTCTCCACGCGCAACGGAAAGCGGGTTTCAAAAACTTCCGTCGGGTTGAAACGGCAATTTCCGTTGATGGAGATCACGCAATTGTTGCCGTCGGCCCCAAAGCGGCCGCCCCATCCGCCCGACATCAAATCATAGCAGGCGAAATATTCGTCATAGTCCGGGTGGTTTCCACCGAATACGAAGTTGGTTCCCGTGCAGCTCTCCGACGCCATGGCCCGCTCCGGCACGCACGCCGCCATGGCCCCGATCACAATGCATGCGAGCCGGGGATGGGTTTCCGTATTGCCGGCAACCAGCGGGCCGGGATAATCGACGTTCGTCACGCGGCCGGGCGGGGAAACAACGCGAATAGGCCGGAAACAGCCCGAATTTTTGGGGATTGTCGGGTCGGTCAGATGCAGAAGCCCATTGTAGGTCGCACCCGTCGTCACCCCCAGTGTGGCGCTGATTGGTCCTTTTGCCTGCGGTGAGCTGCGACTGAAATCCGCGACCACCTCATCGCCCTGCACGTGGATGTCCACCGCCACGGTGTACGGCCTGGCCTCAATACCATCGTTCTCGATGACGTCTTCGAAAGAATATGTACCATCGGGGAACTGGGCAAGTTCCGCACGCATACGCCGCTCGGCATAGTCCATCAGGTCTTCACAGGTCTGGCGGAACACGGTGGTGCCGTATTTCCGCACCACATCACTCACGCGCTCGACCCCGAGATTGACGGCTCCGATCATCGCCCGGAGGTCGCCATAATTCTGCCGCGGGGTCCTGACGTTCGCGAGCAGAAGCTTCCAGACTTCCTCGACATCCTGGCCGGCCTTCATGATCTTGATAGGCGGGACGCGCAGTCCTTCATGGAAGATCTCGGTTGCTTCACCGCAGAAGGCACCCGGCACGGTGCCGCCGATCTCGGCGATGTGGCCGATACACACCGCGAAGCCCAGCAGTTCGCCGTCCGCGAAGAACGGCTTGAAGAAAGTGTGCTCGGGGACGTGCAGGCCGCCGCGATAGGGATCGTTGTGAACGATGACATCACCCTCCTGCAGAGTATCGAAGGGAATCTCCTGGGCGCAACTTTTGATCAGAATTGGCATTCCGCCGATCATGGTCGGGCAGAATTCGGCACAGGCAATCATGTCTCCTTTTGAATCGGCGAGCGCACAGGTAAAGTCGAGTCCCTCGTTGAAGATCGTCGAGTACGACGTCTTCATAAGGACGATCCCCATCTCCCGGCAGATCGAGACCATGGTGGAATCAAGGATGTTCATCATGACCATGTCCGGCGGCCCGCTCCGGGCGATTGCCGGGTGCGCCAGCTCGATTGACAATTTCGGATGCACGATCGGCAGCCGGATGTCCTTCACCCCGGAATCCGTAAGCCTCGCCCATTCGACACACCAATCGGAGCAAAAAAGCGCCGGCCGCTCATTCCGTTTCCCCTTGATTCCCGGCCCATAGATGAGCAGACCGCAATTTGCACATTTGACGTATTTCTCGACATAATAGCCATTCTCGGAAAAACGCACCGGCTCCTCCCTTTAGCTGCGGACCAATTCGATGACGAGCTGGCCGAAGGCATCGACCGTGAGCCGCTGATTGGGATTGAGGACCGTCACAGATGCCTCTTCCTCGACGATCGCCGGGCCCGCGATCATATGCCTGGCAGCCAGCTTCGTCCGGTCGAACACCGGCACATCTTCACGGATGCCGTCCGGGAAGGTGACCCGCCGGCATCGCGCCGGAACAGGCGGGCCATCGGCCACCGGGAGCCGTGGCAGATCGGGTAAAGCTGTACGCGAGACAAGGGTCGTCGTGTAATTGACGATTTCGATGATCTCCCCCGGTGTCTTGAAGCCGAAGCGCGCCTCGTGGGTATTGTGAAACGAGTCCCACAGGCGCTCCACCCGGTCCGGAGCCAGCGCATCGGCGGCGATCGGCAGCTCCAGCTCATAGTTCTGGCCAAGATATCGCATCTCGAGCGCACGATGGATTTCGATATTCTCCGTATAGCCCTGCTCCGAAAGCTCACTGAGGCCTTCCGCGACAAGGGCCTCCATGACTTCTGCCGCGCGCCTGGAATCGAATCGCACATTTGTGATCTGTGTCGTGCGATGGCGGTCAACGCGCGGGTTGGTCATGATGAAGCCATATGCGGAGAATTGCGCTGGATAGTTGGGGACAATGGCGCGCGGTATCCCCATCTCGGCGATCAGTTCGCTTGCGTGCAGCGGACCGGCGCCGCCAAAGGCACAGAGCGTGAAATCCCTGGGATCGAGGCCGCGTTCGATCAGCACCGAGCGCAGGGCGCCCACCATGTTGTTGTTGGCGATCCGCACAATGGCCATCGCCGTGGCGACAAGAGATTCGCCGAGCGCTGAAGCCACCCGCTCTATCGCGGTCTCCGCAGCCCGGAGATCAAGCCGGATACGGCCCCCCAGGAAATTGTCCGGATCGATCCGCCCGAGGATGACATTGGCATCCGTGACGGTCGCTCTGGCGCCCCCCTTGCCGTAGCACGCGGGTCCCGGAATGGCGCCCGCGCTCTCGGGCCCCACACGAAGCATGCCCCCCTTGTCGATCCAGGCGATTGAGCCGCCTCCGGCACCAATGGTGCGGATATCGACCATCGGGATCTGTATCGGCAGACCCCATTCAATCTCGAATCCGGTCGTAAAGCTCTCGCGCCCGCCAAGAACCGTTGATACGTCCGTGGAGGTCCCGCCCATGTCCAAAGTGACGAGGTGGTTGATTCCGCAAAGGTGAGCGATGTGACGCGCGGCAATGACACCACCGGTGGGGCCGGAAACCACCATGTTGACAGGCGCGTTCGCCGCGGCGGCAAACGTCATTTCTCCCCCGTTGGATTTTATGATCACGGCCGGCGCCTCCACCCCGGCCTCGCCGAGCCGCCGGCGCATGGTATCCAGTTGTCTGCCTACCGCCGGCTTGAGATAGGCATCGGCGATGGTCGTTGAGGATCGCTCATACTCCTTCCACTTTGGTAGAATCTCGTAGGAAATCGAGAGCGCCCGATCCGGCAGCCGCTGAACGAGAATCTCCTTGGCACGCCGCTCGTGGATAGGATTAAGGTAGGAAAACAAAAAGCAGACCGCGATGGCCTGGATCTCAGGGTCCTGCGCGATGGTGCCCGCTATTTCCAACAGTCCCAGCTCATTCAGTGGCGTGATAACCTGTCCGTAAGCATCCAGGCGTTCGTCAACCTCGAAACACCGCCAGCGTTCGACAAGTGGCTTGGGCTTGACCCAGCTCATGTCATAGTGTGACTTGCGGTTGCCCCGTTGAATGAAGGGAATGTCCCGAAAGCCGCGCGTTGTTATATAGGCAACGGTTGCGCCCTTGCGTTCCAGCAACGCATTGGTGGCGGCCGTTGTTCCAATGCGGATATTGGCGATGCCGGCTCGATCCGGGTGCCGATCGAGCCCTCTCAGGATGCCAATCACGGGATCCGCCGGGACCGATGGCTCCTTCCATGTGGCGATGATATTGGTAAGACGATCATAGGCCACAAAATCCGTGAACGTGCCTCCCACATCGATCCCAACGAGCGTTCCCACACAATCCTCCGCTATCGCCGAGCGCGCATGACAGCGCGCACTTTCATGTTGCGCCGGCATTTTCTGCCCGGCGCCGAGCCACCTTGCCGCCGTGCAACGGCACCAGCGTCACTTCAGCAGAATTTCCGGGCGGAATTGGCATGCATGGCCCGTGCCCCGGCAGGCCAGCTCGCCGCAGCCAATGTGGCAAACACGGCGTGCCGACGATCGACATCCCTGTTCATTCTGTTCCCTCCTCCCCCCGGGGCCGCTCGCGCGGTTTATCTTCATCACGCGCACCATGATGCATCCGCCGCGGCAACCGGAACGATACGAAGATGCGGTTCCACCGGCAACACCGGGCGCAAGGATGGAGAGGGACGCAACCGCGCCACGCACGGAATTTATTTTATATTGGTAATAATTGGTGCGAAACGGCGTTATAGTCCCGTGCAGAAGCGACCATTTCTATCGATCGGCTGGCCGAGGTCCGATCAACGATCGGATCCGTTCCGCGTCCTCAGGCGTCGCCGGATTGTAGACCACCATGCCGAGATCGGGCCGGCCATCGACCGCGAAGGCCGAATATTCGAAGGCGATCGGCCCGGCGATCGGGTGCCGCAGGCGCTTGATGCCCTCGCCGTAGCTGCGGACGTCGTTGTCGCGCCACATCGCTGCGAATTCGGGACTGCGCCGGCAGAGCTCGTCCACGAGGGCTCCCACCTTCGCCGCGGCCCCCGCGCGCGCCGCATCGGCCCGGAACGCGGCCACCACGAACCGGGCCACGCTTTCCCAATCGAACTGCGCGGCGCGGACGCGCGGATTGCAGAAGACAAGGCGCAGGATATTGCGTTGCTCCGGCAAGAGCGATCCGTAATCGGCCAGCACCGTGGACGCGGCGCGGTTCCAAGCGACGACATCCCATGTCGCGGTCTTCACGATGGCCGGGCTAAGCTCCAGCGCATCAAGCACACGTTGCAGCCGTGGCGTGACACCCTCGGCCGCCTGGTAACGGACCTCCGGCGGGCGGCCGAGGCCGAGCAGGAAGAGGTGCTCGCGCTCGACATCCGTCAGCATCAGGGCGCGGGCGATCCGGTCGAGCACATCGGCCGAAGGGGCGCCGCCCCGCCCCTGTTCGAGCCACGTGTACCAGGTCGGGCTGATGCTGGCGCGCTGCGCGACTTCCTCGCGGCGCAGGCCGGGCGTGCGCCGTCTCGCCCCGGAAAAGCCGAAGGCCGCCGGATCAAGCTTCGTGCGGCGATCCTTGAGATAGGCCCCGAGCAAATTTTTGTTCGTTTCCGGAACGCTCATCCTGGTAGTTATTATACCCCTATAATGTCACTACTTTACCAGAATAATCCGCGTGGCGACAGTGGGATCCGAGCTTGATCCGGAGATTTTCCTTATGCGTGTCTTTGTCACGGGCGCGACCGGCTTTGTCGGCTCCGCCATCGTCCGGGAACTGATCGCCACGGGCCATCGGGTGCTCGGCCTTGCTCGCTCGGATGCGGGGGCAGCCGCCGTTGCCGAGGCGGGGGCCGAAATCCATCGCGGTTCGCTTGAAGATCTCGATAGCCTGCACAGCGGCGCCGCCGCGGCGGATGGCGTGATCCATACGGCCTTCAACCATGATTTCTCGAAATTCGCGGAAAACTGCGAGACGGATCGCCGCGCGATCGAGACTCTCGGCGCCGCACTCGAAGGATCCGGCCGCCCGCTGCTCGTCACCTCTGGTGTGGCGCTCCTCGCGCCGGGCCGCATCGCGACCGAGGAAGATGTGCCGCCTCCCGACTCTTCCATTTATCCCCGCAGATCCGAGGCGGCCGCCGCCGCGCTTGTTCAACGTGGGGTGTGCGCGTCGGTGATCCGTCTTCCTCCCTCGGTCCATGGCGATGGCGATCATGGCTTTGTGCCGCGCCTGATCGGTTTCGCGCGCGAAAGGGGCGTCTCCGCCTATATCGGCGATGGGCTCAACCGCTGGCCCGCGGTGCATCGGCTCGATGCCGCCCGCGTTTACCGGCTTGCGCTCGAGCGCGGCGCCGCCGGAGGCCGATATCACGCGATCGCCGAAGAGGGCGTGCCGTTCAAGGACATTGCCGCGGTGATCGGCCGCCGTCTGAACGTGCCGATCGTCGCCAAGTCACCCGCAGAGGCAGCCGAGCATTTCGGCTGGTTCGCGCGGTTCGCGGAAATGGATGCGCCGGCTGCGAGCGCGCGAACGCGGGCGCTGCTGGGCTGGGAGCCGACACAGCCAGGGCTCATCGCGGACATCGACCGACCTGCCTATTTCGAGACGCGCGACTTCAAGACCGGCGACAATTGAGCCCGGCTTTGCGCCGCCGGCACGCCCGCCAGGCGAGCATGCCGGGCCGGCACGGCCGGCAGGGCCCGGGACGGGCCAGCGCGGCGATCGCGTTGGATATTCAGGCCATGCCGTCCCGGACTTGCGGGACGCTACCGCCGCCCGTATCGACAACAGGCTTTGGAGCGTGCCCAGGAGCCATGGTGGCAATCCGGTGGCGAAGGCATCGCCCGCCGACATTGCCGCCTTCCCCGGAAGACGAGGCAAGGATGGGTGGCCGAGTGGTTTAAGGCAGCGGTCTTGAAAACCGCCAACCCGCAAGGGTTCGTGGGTTCGAATCCCACCCCATCCGATCCTGACATCCGCGGTTGTCCCCAGGAGGGGGGCGCCTGGGGCCGGACGGGGGCACAGGCGTGGGTAGACCGGGGGGCCGGCTTTCGAGCGATGGAAGCCATGGCGAAGCCCCGATCCCATCGCGTTGCGTTCAAGCGGCAGGTTGCCCGGGAATGCCGGGCGGCGAGGCCCTACACGGCCTGACGAGGCGGCGCGAGGTAGAGCGAGACCGTTTTCAGCGCGAGGCCAGCCCGCGCCCCGGCGCGGTGCTGCGAATGCCCTTCTCCCTGATCGCCGAGATCACGGCTTTGCGCTGCGGGCCGGGCATGAGACGTTTTTCCCGAAGTTTTCCTCAGCGCGCCCACGTCCTGTATCGATTCTGACGGCAATGTTTTCGGCATGCGGCTTTCTTCTTCCGAGGCCGCGATATTCTGATCGCCGGATGTGGAACGCCCCCATGCGGCCTTGTCCCTCGCCGAGGAGACCATGCCTGGGCGCTCCTCACGATGAGGCATCCTCACGTTTTCGAGAGGTAGTTCGGAAATTGGTTGACGGCGCCATGTCGCGGCAAACGATGTAATCCAGCCGTACCGTTGAAGACGCCACTCTGGCAATATTGCGATGCAAAAAACGCAAAAATGATTGTGGCGCCGCCAGATATTCCGCTACATATTGTTGCGGAAAAACAAGAATGCACGGTGAGTTTTTGACGCCCTGTGCGAACAAGAGGGATTCAGCGATGCCATCCATGAGCGGCGCATTATCAAAACCTGGCGAGACGGCCATTTCACCTGAGGTGAATCGCTGGGGCCAGCTTGTGATCGGGATCATCTGCATGATCCTGATCGCCAATCTTCAATATGCCTGGACATTGTTTGTCGGCCCCATGCATTCGGCTCATGGCTGGCGGATTGCCGGCATCCAGGTTGCATTCAGCCTCTTTGTCGCGCTCGAGACATGGCTTACGCCGCTGGCGGGATGGTCCGTTGACCGGCTCGGCGCCCGCATCGGGCCGCGGATCGTGGCGGGAACGGGTGGGGTTCTGGTCGCCCTGGGCTGGATCATCAACTCGGCCGCGGGCTCTCTCCCCATGCTCTATCTTGGTGCGGCGGTTTCGGGCGTCGGTGCGGGCGCAGTCTATGCGACCGCCGTCGGCAATGCCGCCAAATGGTTCCCGGATCGGCGGGGCCTGGCGGTTGGCTTGACGGCCGGCGGATTCGGCGCCGGTGCGGCTCTCACCATTATTCCGATTCGTTTGATGATCGCGAGCCACGGCTATGGCGCCACGTTTTTCTGGTTCGGTCTGATTCAGGGCGGGATCGTCCTCCTGATCTCGCAGTTCTTGCGGGCGCCCAATCGCCAGCAGCTCGTTCCCGCCGCCCGCCCGGCAAAGGTGCAGCAGAGCCGCCGTAGCCGCCCGCCGCACGAGGTTTTGGCCTCTCCCGTGTTCTGGATACTCTGGGTGATGTTCGTAATGATCGCCGCGAGCGGCCTGATGGTGACCGCGCAGCTTGCGCCAATCGCACGGACTTACGGGGTGGCTGGGGTCATCGTGCTGGCTGGCGGCAGCGTTCTCACAGTCGCACTGATTATCGACAATGTTCTGAACGGACTGGCGCGGCCTTTCTTCGGTTGGGTCTCAGATCATATCGGCAGGCCGACGACCATGGCGCTCGCCTTTAGCATCGGCGCGGTAAGCTATTGGCTGCTTGGCTCGTTCGGGATGAACCCGTGGCTTTTTATTCTCTTCGCCGGGCTGATCTTCTTCACGTGGGGTGAGATCTTCTCACTATTTCCGGCAATGTGCACGGATATGTTCGGCCCCGAGTACGCAACCGCCAATGCGAGCCTTCTTTACACGGCGAAAGGGGCGGCGGCTTTCCTGGTGCCGCTTGCCAATGTGCTTACCGCCGGTACCGGAAGCTGGCATCTTGTCTTCCTGATTGCCGCCCTGATGAATGCGGTTGTTGTCGTGGCGGCGCTTACGGTCTTGCGGGGTGCCGCCGCGCGCGCCTTATCATCATGACCGAGGCGAAGCCGGTTGGACGGGGGCTCGGATACGGTGCGGCGCCAGCCGGGATGCGCTAGGCGTTAGGGGGGCGCCGGAGCATGGGCTGCTTGTGGCGCCGTGAGGTGTGACATCTCCATCCGCATAACCCGCGGAGCAAGCAGCGCATTGTAGCGACGGAGCATCCAAACGATGAGCTCAAAGAGGCTGGTGATCGCATAAAGCTCCTTATGATCGGAGGCGGACACCCCTTGATCAGCAGCGAGCACGCTCTCCCGCAGGCGGACGACCACGCTGTCACGATCGCTGGTGAGCTGCCGCATGAGCTCTAGGGTCGTGGGGTCCAGGCTGCCGACCGCCTCCGCCGAGGTTTCCAGAAGGGCGCCCAAGCCTTCGCGCAGACCATCACCGAGTGCCTTCAGCACCGGGGAATCGAATGGTTGAGACAGGTTTTCAGCCAGGGAAGCAAGGGAATCATGTATCGAAGCCAGCAAGGCGCTACGCGCCTGGCGGTCCGCAATCGCTTCGATCACGCGACGCTCTGCGCCAGTATCGGCAAGATCTTTAAGGAATTCGTTGATAAAACGCCCCAATTCCCTGGCACACAAAAGGACCTCGGCGCGATCGAGCAGCGTGGCTTCATCACCCAGAGATTCGGTTATTCCGAAATAGAGCGGCACGAGCGCGAAAAGTCTCACCTGTTCACGGTCAACCAGAGTGAGCGCGGTCTCCGGGTCGCTGATGGCTTCAGGATAAATATACCGTGGTTTCGCGAGACCCTCCTGGGCAAGTGGCGGCGAAAGCTTCTCAAGCAGCCGCAGAAGCGCCGGCCCCATGGCCGCCTCGGCGGCGACCGCGACAAGATTGCAAACAAGATATACAAAGGCAATCTGCCGTGCCGGATCCGCGGCCAACCTTTGGACAAAGGCGATAACAAGAGGGATGCCAAAAGAACGCTCCAGGAAATAGAGCGGGACCAGTATCACAACACTGAGAACTTTGATAACGACTTGGAAAATGGCGAGTTGACCTGAGGCTCCGCGGATATTCGCCGAGACGAGATAAGTGGAAATACCGGAACCGACACTGGCGCCATAGACGGTCAATATGGCCTGACCAAGGGTCAGGAGATGCGCCGAAATAAGGGCGATTGCAATGACGGTAACGGTGGCCGAGGATTGCACGATGAGCGCAAGCGCGATCCCGGCCAGAAACGTCAGAAGCGACCAGTGCGCGGTATCGAGAAAGACGCCACGCAGCCATCCAAGGTTGGCAAACTTGTTCGAGCCATCGTGAATAAACTCGATTCCAAGAAGGAGAAGCCCGACCGCGAGAACCGCCGACACCAAAGGGCGCCAGCGTGCCGACCGGTCGAGATTGAGATAGAAGCAAAACCCCGTTGCGCCGACGAGCGCGTAGACGACGAGATGCATATCGATCGTGGCGAGGAAAACAAGCGCGGCTGTCCCGACATTGGCCCATGCCAGGATCGGTTTTGCACTCGACAAAGGAATCAAATTCACTGAGGAAAGACTCATGAGAATGACAGTAACCGCCTTCGTGCTCTGCGTTACCGCACCGGATAGAAGCCCGCCGAGCGCATAAAGCAGATAGTTTCCGGTCGAACGCGAAAGCCATTGGCGCAGGCTTCGCCCCATAAGCTGGCTCATATTGGCGCCGAGCCCTTTGACGCCGACGAAGAAAAGCCCAAGGCCGGCGATCATCAAAATTATGGCGTTCAGCATCATGCGCACCACTGAATGAGATCAGGAAAGGATACCAGATGGCAGCCGCTCGACGCCCTTGCCCCGAATGTGCCGCGCAGAGGGGCGAGCATGTTTTCCCCACAGGTCAGGCGCAGGAAAGCACGCACAAGATTCCAAGATTTACCAATACCCCGTGACCATCGCTGAGGAGCTGGATTTGATGATCACGCCGCCCCTGATGGAACTCTGTAAGCCTTCCGCCCATCGTGCTTGCCTGGTGGGCACGCTGGAGCGCTGGAAACCTCGCCTATTGCGCAGGTGTTTTTTGTTGAGATGGCTGCCCTCAGCCAATCACCCGCCAACAGCACGCGCGAGAAGCGATTCGATCTTTCCCAGAAGACGGGTGAAATCGACCGGTTTTGTATCATAATCATCACAACCGGCGGCGAGAGCTCTCTCGCGATGCTCTGCCATCGCATGGGCCGTCAATGCTATGACAGGAATGGCACGGGTTGCGTCGGCCGCTTTCAGACGCCGGGATGCCTCCCAGCCGTCAAGGACAGGCAGATCCATGTCCATGAGGATGAGATCGGGATCCTCCGTCTCCGCAAGCTCAATCCCCTGCTGCCCATTGAGTCCGAGCACGACTTCATAGCCCTTACGAATAAGGCGGCGCGAGAGCATGTCGCGATTCATTTCATTGTCTTCAACCAATAGGATCTTCGTCATTCTTGCCCTTGGCTCCCGCGGCAAATTGAGCTTAACCGAAACCGTGACCTGATCCGGCGGCGGATCAGTCCTCGTCACAATGGGAGACTGGCGCGTTCCGTCGGCCCGAACATGCCTTAACGCAGGACCGCCTCCCCGCGACGCGCGTCAGACCGGAAGATATCCCGTATGGCCGCGCGCAGATCGACCCCTGTTGCCGTTCCTTTCGTGATCACCCTGCGTGTCAGTCCCTGGAGCTGATCGAGTTCGGTCTCGCTCAGATCCATGGCGGTGACAACGACCACCGGTATCTTGCTCCATTCCGCATGGGTACGAACCCGCTCAAGAAATTCAAATCCGTCCATGATCGGCATCATCAGGTCGAGCAAAATGATCGCTGGAGGCGGATGGGAGGAAAGCCACTCGAGGCCGACCGCGCCGTTTTCGGCCTCCTCGGTTTGCAGCCCCATTCGTGTCAGCACCTGCCGCGTCATTCGCCGCATTTCCGGATCGTCGTCGATCACGAGCACGGGGCCGGAGACAGTACCACCAATGTGCTGCCTTAGCGTGACATTAAGGCGCCCCCAGTCGATGGGCTTGGTGAGGAAGCCCGAGGCACCGAGAGAGAAGGCGATGGCGCGGTCGTTGAGGATCGTCACGATAACGACCGGAATGTCACAGAGCTTCGGATCCGCCTTGAGCGCGGCCAGGACCGACCAGCCATCCATCTGTGGCATCATGACATCCAGCGTGATCGCGTCGGGGCTCATCTCTCGTGCCGTCGCAATCGCTTCAGGGCCGCTGCGCGCATGGAGGACACGATAACCTTCGCGACCCAGCATCGTGCCGACAGTCTCGTGGACAGCTTCGTCATCGTCGACGACCAGTACCGTAAGCTTCGCTTCGGCGTCACCCGAAACCATACGCCTCGGCGCCGACGGCTCCTGCACCGGCACGGCGGCCTGCTTTGCCCGACGTGCGGGCAGGCTCAGGGTGAAGGTCGAACCCTTGCCGGGTTCGGAGACAACCGTTACGTCGCCGCCGAGCATACGGGCAAAATGACGGGTGATCGCGAGGCCAAGACCCGTTCCGCCAAATTGCCGCGTGGTAGAAGTGTCCGCCTGAACGAAAGCTTGGAAGAGCCTGCTCATCTGTTCCGAAGACATGCCGATTCCGGTATCGGTGACTCGGAACGTCAGGACCTCGTGCGGTCCTTCAGCGGCGCGCGCAACGCTTAGCGTAACAGAACCGTTCTTGGTGAATTTACTTGCGTTGCTCAGCAGATTGAGGAGACTCTGCTTGAGCTTGGTGATGTCGGAATCGATTATGCCGATATCCGCGGGGCAATCGACGACAAATGTGTTTCCATTCGCGGTTGCGAGAGGCTCGATGATGCTGCTGACCTCCGCGACCACCGTTCCAACACTCACCGGCTCGATGAAAACCGTCATCCGACCTGCCTCGATCTTCGAAAGATCGAGAATATCGTTGATGAGCGCGAGGAGATGCTTGCCAGCATTCTCGATCTTTTTCAGATCAGGCAGATACGCATCATGGCCTTCGTCCGAAGCCTCCTCGTGAAGCATCTCACTATAGCCTATGATGGCATTGAGTGGCGTGCGCAGCTCGTGGCTCATATTCGCAAGAAAGTCTGATTTGGCACGGCTGGCCGCTTCGGCAGCCTGCTTGGCGTTGGTCAGTTCGATTTCAGCTTTCTTGCGCTCAGTAATATCCGTATAAATCGCGATGAAGCCACCATCGAGTGTCGGAGCGCGTGAGATCTCAAGCACGGTTCCGTTCGGGCGGGTGCGCTCAAACGAGTGCACCCTCTTCAGCTTCTCAAGCCTTTCGTCGATCAAGGTCTCGATATCCTGATCTCCGAAATCGCCGCGTTCCGCGTTATAACGCAGGTAATCGACGAAGCTCCGCTCACGCGAAAAGAACTCATCCGGCATGTCGAGATACTCGCGAAAGCGCTGGTTCCAGGTCACAAGCTTGTAGTCTGCGTCGTACATCGCCACACCTTGGCGCATGTTCTCGAACGTTACCCTGAGTTGGGCCTCGCTCCTGGAAAGCTCGGCAATCCTTCCAGCGTACTCCCGTTCACATTGAGCGCGCCCCTCCGACACCGCGCGGGCGAGATCCCCGATCTCATCGCGGCGGTCAGACAGCATGGAAGTATCACAATCGGCGCCGGCCGCCTGGTCACGAATGATTTGTAGAGGCTTCACGATTGTTCGTACCGCGACGAGCACCGCGATTGCGGTGGCCAGGAC
>DASZQO010000291.1:0-8434 GCA_035549615.1 Acetobacteraceae bacterium | reverse complement strand
GATTTATGATCGCGCCGCCCTCAGTCATCGCAGGCGCGGCGTGCTTCATGCCCAGGAACACCCCGTTCGTCGTGACCGTGAATTGGCTCTGAAAGGCCTCGAGCGTGGCCGTCAGCGTCTGGAGGCCGATTCCGCGAAAAGCGTTGTTGACGAGGACATGGAGCGGGCCGAACTCCGCGCCCGTGAACGCAATCGCAGTCTGCCAATCGGCTTCGGAGCTTGCGTCGAGGCGCTGAAAGAAGGCGTTCGGACCAAGCCCTGCGGCCGCCGCCATCCCCTGCTCGGTCGCGACATCCGTCACGATGACGCGCGCGCCCTCCTCGACAAACCGCCGGAAGATATTAGACCTCGGAGGTTATTGGAGAGCCGCCGCAAAGAGCGCTAGGCTAGAGAGATGCTCGACCGCCCACGGCCTGTCGGTGGCCTTTTGCGCGAATGGCGACAGCGTCGGCGCCTGAGCCAGCTCGAGCTTGCCTGCGAAGCCAATATCTCGACGCGGCATCTCAGCTTTGTTGAGACAGGCCGCGCGCAGCCGAGCCGCGAGATGCTGCTGCATCTTGCCGAGCGGCTTGAGGTTCCGATACGAGATCAGAATATATTGCTGGTCGCGGCGGGCTATGCGCCTCTCTTTCCCGAGCGCGCGCTCAAGGACCCTGCGCTCGCGGCGGCGCGTGCCGCCATCGATCTCGTGCTGGAACGGCAAAAGCCCTATCCCGCCTTCGCACTCGATCGGCACTGGCGTGTCATCGCCAGCAACGCCGCCTTGCCGGAGCTTTATGAGGGCGTCGCGCCGGAGCTTTTGGAGCCACCGATCGACGCGATGCGACTTTCCCTGCATCCGCATGGCCTGGCGCCTCGCATTGCCAATCTTGCCGAATGGCGGGCGCATCTTTTGTTTCGCCTGCGCCGTCAGGTCGAGCTGACCGCAGATCCGGCGCTGATCGCGCTGCTGCGCGAGGTGAGCCACTACCCCGCGCCGGCCGGACCGGCGGTTGCGCCAACAGGACTTGAGCATGAAGTGGCGGTGCCATTCCGGATCCGCATGCCGGAAGGGATTCTTTCCTTCTTCAGCATGACGACCGTTTTCGGAACGCCGGTCGACGTGATGCTCTCCGAGCTCGCGCTTGAATTGTTCTTCCCGGCGGATGGCGAGACTGACGAGGCCGTGCGACGGATGGCGAAGCGTGTGGCCGGTGTTGCGGCGTGAGTTGCGCGTTTTTTCTTACCTCCCAGGTAATCGCTTCTGGTCTTCAAAGGAACGAAATTCGATGCACGGCCAGCGAAGGCCGGCAACCGAAGCCAGGAGACGCGCAATGAGCAACGTCAATGAAGCCGTCATTCGTTATATCTCTGTCTGGAACGAACGCGATCCGAAGCGCCGCCGCGCCCTTATCGCCGAGACCTGGACTGATGACGGGATCTATATCGACGCGCATCGCAACGGCGCGGGCCATGAGGAAATCGATGCCCTGGTGGAGGCAGCCCAGGAGCAGTTTCCCGGCTATCGCGTCAACCTGATCAGCGGCATCGAGACACATAACGATTTCGCGCGCTTCCGCTATGCCGCTGGCGGAACGGCGGAGGCGCCGCTCTATATCGGCGGCACCGATTTCGTGACCCTCGCGCCGGACGGAAGGCTGCGGGCGGTGGTGGGTTTCGTCGATGAAACCCCCGCGCCGAGGAAATAGGGCGGTACTGGAAATTTGTGCAAATCACATCGTGTGTCCGGGGGCTTTGCCCTCGGACATTGCCCTTCGCCCGTCAATTCCTTCCGTCAATTTCCTTTAACCGGCCCCTTCCGATCGGCGCAGCAACTTGAAAGCGTGACCCGTGGGCCCGAGTCCTTCCCGGTAGCCAAGATGGATCCAGAGCATGGCCAGCGGCTCGAGATAGCGCGCGGTTATCAGCGGGCCCGTATCCACGACATCGAAGCCAAGCTCCGCAGCGAGCGCTCCGACAACCGCCTTGGCCGTCTTGTCCTCGCCAGCGATGAACATGCTCGCATTTTCCGAACCGAAGCGCGGGGCGGAGAAATTCCCAGCGCCGGTCGTGTTGAAGGCTTTCACCACTCTGGCGCCTTTCGCCCATTTCGCCACTTGCTCCCCTGCAGAGGTATCGGTGCCGAGGAGGAGGCCTGAAAGATCGGGCAGCAGCGGATTGATGCAATCGATAAGGATCTTTCCGGAAAGATCGCCGGCGGAGCGGATGACCTCCTCGGCCGCGGACCAGGGTGTGGCGAGGACGATGATATCGGCGCTCGAGGCTGCGTCCGCGACGCTCGTCGCCCGGGCTTGGGGGCCGGCGGATCTCACCACGTCCGCGGCCTTCGCGCTGCGCGGATCACGCACGCCGAAGGTGATTTCACGTCCCTTGGCCGCCCAAAGCCTTCCGAGCGCGGCGCCAACATTGCCCGCGCCAATGATGGCGATCTTCATGAACTCCTCCTCTGTTTGGGGCCGCTGGACCGGCAGGCAGATATTGCGACGGGGGCGGGGAGCCGCGAAACGGGAAAAGCTCAGGGTCACAGGCGATGGACTCCGCCCGAATCAACCGCCGATATGTCCGGCGTGTCTTGTGCGGTCAGCAAAGTAAGCAAAGAAGGCTGTTCTTTCTTGAAAGAAAGAACCAAAGAATTTTTGCTTCTTTTTCTTCACAAAAAAAGTCTCGTTCTTTCTAATACTTCATCACAGTGCGTAACAGCTTCCAAGGGAGCGCAAGGGGCGCGGCGGCGGTTCCGAGTGCCAGGCCGGCGACGATCAAAGGCTCGAGCAGAGAGCCCGTTCTGCAGAGGGGAAGGGAAAAGCGCCGCTTGAGAGGCCAAGCAAGAGGCAGGCCGCCCGGGGTGAGAAGATCGGCCACGAGATGCGAAAGATAGCCGACGACAAGAGGCGCGGCGATGGCACGGCTCGCGCCCTCGTCATGGAGCAGGAGGAGGCAGGCGAGAGCGGCGAGCAGGGAATGGGTAAAGCCGCGATGGCCGAGCGCGGCGGCAATGGGCCGCGAGACGATACCGAGACGGAGCCCGACCCAGGAGCGCGGATGATCGATATCGGGCAGCAACGCCCCCGCACAGGCGAGAGCCAGCGCAGCCGGGGCGAGCGGCGGAAGACCGAGATGGGGCGCGGCCCAGCTCCAGGCCACCATGCCGATGACGGCGTGCGAGCCCGCCATCATGGCGGTCGGCCGGATGTTTCAAGCCACCTGGACGTCTTCCCAGAAGCCAAACCGTCCGCCGATCTTCTGCATGGAAGGGCGGGGGGATTCGTAGGACCAGGCAGCGCGGGGATGGCGCTCGCCATCGATCACGACGTCGTAAAACTGGACGCCATGCGGGCAGGCGAGGTCGGATTCGGTTTTAGGTGCGCGCTCAAGCCATTCGATGTGAACAGAGGACAGCGGGAAATAGAAATAGCCGCCAGTTTCGACGATATCGTCGCTCTCGGCGATCACGCGGCCTTTGAGGGTTGCTTGCATGGAGCCTCGCCAGGGGAATAGACAATTTTCGGGCGGAACAGCCAATCAGGCCACCATTATGCCCCATTCGGCGCCGAATCTGCCAAACAGGATTTGGTCATGCGCACTCTCATTCGTCTCGCGGCCCTGCTGGCGCTGAGCACGCTTGCGGGCTGTGGCTTGGTCGCAGCGCCGTGCCGGGTCACTTCCGCCGGGCTGAAGATCGTGCCCGTCGTCGGCCCGGTCGCCGCCGCGACGCCGGATGCCTGCGCCAACGCGATCGACCCCACGCCGACGCGTAGCTGACAAGTTCACTAGGCCTTCGCGCTGTCCGCTTCGTCCGGACTGCGATGGAGGAGACAGGCATCGCCGTAGGAATAGAAACGATAGAACCGCGCGATGGCGTGACGGTAGGCCGCGTGCATGCGGGCCATGCCGGAGAATGCCGAGACAAGAACGAAAAGACTCGAGCGCGGCAGGTGGAAATTGGTGAACAGAAGATCCGTCGTGCGGAAGTGATAGCCGGGCTGGATGAAGAGATTCGTCTCGCCATCGAACGGGTGAACCCAGCCCGCCGGGTCGGCAGCGGATTCGAGCAGACGGAGCGAGGTGGTGCCAACCGCGACGATGCGCCCGCCGCGGGCACGGGCCTCATTGATGGTGCGGGCGGCGGCTTCGGAGATGTGGCCGCGCTCGGCATGCAGGCGGGTTTGCGAAATATCCTCGGTGCGGAGCGGGAGAAACGTGCCGGCTCCAACATGCAGCGTGATGGTGGCGGTGAGGATGCCGCGCGCGCGAAGCGCCGCCAGAAGCGGCGCGGTGAAATGAAGGCCGGCGGTGGGCGCGGCGACGGCGCCGGGATGGGCGGCGAAGATGGTCTGATAGTCCTGCTCGTCCTCGGGCAAAGGGCCGGCGGGGCGGGCGATATAAGGCGGCAGGGCGAGACGTGCGGCGATGGTTGGATCGGGCGCGCTGAAGCGGAGTGTCACGCTGCCGTCCTCCATCCGGGCGAGGACGGTCGCCGAAAGGGAAGGCGTGATGGTAAGGATGTCACCCGGATGTAGGCGGCGGGCATTACGGGCGAGCACAAGCCAGGAGCCGTCCGGCATCGGATGATCGAGGGTGAGGGAGACGCGTGCCTTGCCGCGATGGGCGGTGATCGCGGCCGGGATCACCTTCGTGTCGTTGGCGATGAGAATGTCCCCCGGCGCGAGAAGAGACGGAAGGTCGCGGATGGTGTGATCGGCGAGCGAATCGGGCGTGACCTCAAGCAGGCGCGCTTTGCAGCGGGGATTGGCCGGGTGCTGGGCGATGCGCTCGGGCGGAAGGTCGAAGGAAAAATCGGAAAGGCGCAAGGGAAGTCTCAGGCAGGAGTGGGGACAACGCGGCGCAGAACGCGGATGCAGGGAATGCTCAAGAGAACCGCCCAGGACTTGCCCACGATCTGGCCGGGCAGGAGGGCGAGGCTGCCAAAGGCGAGCCAGAGGAAGACGACGGAATCGATGGTGAGGCCGAGGCAGGCGGAGGCAATGACGGCGAGGCCCAGGCGGCGGCGCTGGAGCGGCGTATAGACAGCGAAATCGGCGAGCTCGCTCAGGCTGAAGGCCGCGGCCGAAGCAATGATGAGCGCGGCTGGCGCAAGGAGAGCGGAGAGCACCGAGCCAATGGCGATGGCGAGAAGGCTCGTCCAGGGTCCGAGGCAGCGCTGCACGATATCGCGCAGCACCAGCGCAACACCCACGGTGACGACGCCGGAGGGTGCGAGAAGGCCCGGGGCAATCCCGGGTGCGACGGGGATGACGCAGGGGCCGTGCGGGACGCAGCGCGTGCCGATGTGCAGCACCATCCAGTTGGCGAGCGGGATGAGAGCAAGAAAGCCCACGAACGAGAAAAGGCCAAGCCGGCGCGCGAGCCTGCAGTCCATCCGGGGGTCAAAGGCTGAGATAGGAGGCGATCTCGATGAGGTTGCCGTCCGGGTCGCGGCAATAGACGGAGCTCATCGGTCCGAGTGCGCCGATCTTCTCAACCGGTCCCTCCTCGATCGGAACGCCACAGGCCGTGAGGTGAGTGACGATCGAGGGGGCGGGAATGCCGGTGATGAAACAGATATCGATCGTGCCGGGGCGGGCAGCGGCGGCATTCGGCTGGAACTCGGCGCCGGCCTGGTGGAGGTTGAGCTTCTGGCTGCCGAAGCGGAGCGCGGTGCGGCGATCCGCGCCGAAGCTCTCACGCTCCATGCCGAGCACGCGCTGATACCAGGAGGCCGTTTTCTCAAGATCGGCGCAGGTGACCACGAGGTGATCGATGCGGTCGATGGTGAAGCGCATGGAAGACTCCGGGCGGGGGAACCGGATAGCCGAATTTCGTGGGCGATGGCTCGGCCACGGAGGCAGTGGCCCGAGCCTTTGCCCTGAGAGAAACCCCGCGCCCACGTTTTTGACAAGTGGGCGCGGGACTCCCCGCTGCCAGGTCTTAGAAGTCGAGTCTCAGAGATAATGCTCGGTCAGCGGGGCGAAGCCGTTGAAGCGCTGGCTTGCATAGGTGGTGACATAGGCGCCGGTGCCTTCGAGCAGCACGCGGTCGCCGGCGGCGAGGGCCATCGGCAGCCGGTAGGGTGTGCGCTGATAGAGGATGTCGGCACCGTCGCAGGTGGGGCCGGCGATGGCGACGGGGCCAGCCGGCCCGCCATCATGCGGGGTGGTGATGCGATAGCGGATTGCCTCGTTCTCGGTCTCGGCAAGGCCGCCGAAGCGTCCGATATCGAGATAGACCCAGCGCACCGGATCGCCGTGCGAACGGCGGCTGACGAGCACGACCTCCGAGGCGACGACGCCGGCATCGGCGACGAGGCAGCGGCCCGGCTCGATCAGCATCTCGGGCAGCGCATTGCCGAAATGCCTGGTCATCGCGCGCATGATGGCGGCCGCGAAATCTTCGATGCCAGGCACGGCCTCGCGATAGCGGACGGGGAAGCCGCCGCCGAGATTGACCATGCGCAGATTGACGCCGGCCTCGGTGAGGTCGGTGAAAAGCATGGCGATGCGGCCGATCGCGGCTTCGTAGGAGTCCGTGCGGGTCTGCTGGCTGCCGACATGGAAGGAAAGGCCGCAGGGATCGAGGCCGAGCGTGCCGGCGCGCAGCATCAGCTCCCGCGCGAGCCCGATCTCGGCGCCGAACTTGCGCGAAAGCGGCCAGTCCGCCCCTTCATTGGCGACGATGATGCGGCAATAGACCTGCGCGCCCGGCGCGAGGGTTGCAAGTTTTTCCAGCTCTTCCGCGGAATCGAAGGCAAACAGGCGGATTCCGGCCTCATAGGCGGCGCGGATTGCCGCCGCCTTCTTGATGGTGTTGCCGAAGCTGATGGCGGCGGGCGCGGCGCCCGCCGCGAGACAGGCACGAATCTCCTCAATGCTCGCGGCATCGAAGGACGAACCGAGCGTGGTGAGGCGCTCCAGCACCGGCGTGGCCGGGTTGGCCTTCACGGCGTAGTAGATGTGCGCGAGCGGCAGCGCCTGGCGCAGATTGCGGAAATTTGTCTCGAGCCGTTCGAGATCGAAGACAAGGCACGGCGAAGCCGGCGGCTCCCCAGCCAGAAAACGGGCGATCTTCGGTGTCATGGCACCGGCCTCCCTTTCAGGCCCCCACGTTCGGGGCCTCCCTCGGTGAACGTCCGTCTCTTGAAGGCGACGGGCGGAGTTGACGAAACGGTCGAACGAACCAGCGACCAAAACGAGTTGCCAGAACGCTTGACGTCGTTGCGTAACCACGAGGGCCAGAGGCACGTGCGTTGCTGCGTGGGGCGCACATAGGGCCCTCTTGCGGCGGTTGCAAGCAGAAATGCGGGTGCGGTTGCAGATGCGCCCGCCAGAGGCTTAGAGAGGCGGCATGTCCGCCGAACGCAGAGCGGAAGAGGGCCGGGGGAAACGGGCCGGGGCGCGGCCGCCTCCAGCCGCGGGGGGGTGGCACCCCAGGCGCCTGGCCCGCGCGCTCGTCGAAGCGATGCAGCTCATGGTTTCCGACCGCGTCTCGCTGTCGGCCGCGGGCTGCGCCTTCTATGCCACCCTGGCGCTCTTCCCGGCGATCAGCATGCTGGTCTTCATCTACGGCCTCGTCTTCGACCCGCATACGGTCGAGCCGCAGCTTCGGAACCTGCGCACGCTCGTCCCGCCCCCCGCCTACGCGCTGATCGAGGAGCGCATTCATGCGCTGGTCACGCGCACGGGGGCGAGCCTCCGCCTCGGCCTCGTCATCAGCGCGGCGGTGACCTACTGGAGCGCCTCGACCGGCACGAAATCACTGCTCTCCGCTCTCAATCTCGCCTATGGCGAGGTGGAGCAGCGCGGCTTCCTGGCCTTCCAGTTCGCTGGGCTCGGCATGACTCTGGCGGCCATTATCGCCGCAGTGCTGGAGCTTGGCGTGCTGCTCGGGCTGCCGACCGCGATCGGGTTTCTCGGGCTCTCCGCTTATCAGGGCGGGTTGGCGCAGGCGGGCGGGCTTGGCGGCGTGTCGCTCTTCGTGCTCGTCTCATTGACGCTGCTCTATCGCTTCGGCCCCTCGCGGGCGCCGGGCGCGCGGCACGTGGTGGTGCCGGGCGCGCTTGCCGCGACGGTGAGCTGGCTCATCGCCTCAATGCTTTTTTCAATCTATGTGACACGGGTTGGGCGGCTCGATGTCACTTATGGGCCGCTCGCGGCAGTGGTCGGGGTGATGTTGTGGTTCTATGTCTCAGCCTATGTGGTGCTGCTGGGGGCGGAGCTGAACGCGGCCCTCGAACGCCATCCCCCGCAAGCATGACCTGAGCGGGCACAATCTTCTGTGCCGAATGGAAATAGGGCCGATTGACGACGAATGAAAGGATAAAGGTCTTTGGCTCTTTCTTTCAAGAAAGAACCCGTTCTCTTCTTGTGGCTCCGCTTCCCCGATTCCACGGAAACCGCAAGAGGGCTCTAATCGAGCGACTTTCGGAAGCGCAGTACGCTGA
>DASZQO010000290.1:0-3499 GCA_035549615.1 Acetobacteraceae bacterium | reverse complement strand
TGCCGAAAGTCTCTCTTTCCTTCGCATAGGCAATCGCGCAGTCGAGCGCGGCGCGCGCCATGCCCACACTCTGCGCCGCGACACCGATGCGGCCCGCCTCCAGGGTGGAAAGCGCGATTCGGTAGCCTTCGCCTTCGTCTCCGATGCGTTGATCCTCGGGCAGTTCCATCGCTTCGAAGACGAGCTGGCAGGTGTCGGACGCTTTCTGGCCAAGCTTTTCCTCGATCTTCGCGATCCGGAAGCCCGGCGTGTCCGTTGCAACAACGAAGCAGGAGATGCCGCGTTTGCCCGCCCCGGGGTCGGTGACGGCGAAGAGGACGACGGTGCTCGCAATGCGCGCGTTCGAGATGAACTGCTTGGCGCCGTCGATCACGTAAGCATGGCCTCGGCGCACGGCGCGCGTGCGGATGGCGGCTGCATCGGAGCCCGCGCCCGGTTCGGTCAGCGCGAAGGAGCCGACGGCGGCGCCGCTCGCCAGCGGGCGCAGCCAGCGCTCCTTCTGCGCCGCGGTTCCGAAGCGCTCGATCACCAGGCAGGTCGGTGCGTTGTGGACACAGACCATGGTGGAGACCGCGCCGTCACCGGCCGCGAGTTCCTCCAGCGCGAGCGCATAAGTGACGGGATCGAGACCCGCGCCGCCCCAATCGGGATCGGTGCTCGCACCGAAGAGGCCGAGCTCGCCGAGCGCGCGGATCAGCTCCGGCTCGATCCGGCCGGTCTTCTCACGCGCCGCGGCGGCGGGTGCCAGGCGATCGGCAGCAAAGCGCCTGACGGTCTCAATGACCGCAAGGTCTGCCTCACCCCCCGTGCGCTCCAGCATCTCAAGCCCTTTCGCGCTTTGAGATTGCGCCAGCCGCTTTCGGCGGGCAAGACGCCGGAATGCCTCCGCCCATCAGGCCGCGCGCCTTGCGGCGGGAGGGGTCGTGAATTGGCCGAGCAGATGTTCCCGCTCTTCCATCGCCGCACGGCGCGCTTCCTCCTTCACCGGCCCAAAGCCGCGGACCGTGGCCGGCCATGAAGCGAGGGCCACCGCGATCGGCATGGTGCCGGGCTGGAGCAGGCGGAGAATGGTTTCTATATCAGAATAATAGCTGCGGATCATCTGCCGCTCCCGGCTTCGGTCCTTCTGCCAGCCGAACGGATCGAACACCGTTCCGCGCAGGTGCTTGCCATGGCGGAGCAGCCGGAAGAGCGGCAGCGCCGCCCAGCCGGGCAGGGCGATCTTGCGCCGCCGGCCGGTGGCCGGGTCGCGGCCGAGCGGCAGGGGCGGAGAAAGAAGGAAAAGAGGGGCTTTTCCATATCGAGCGGCGGCATGCAGGCGCGCCACTTCGTACTCGTCCTTGTACGCGAGCACGCGGTGAAGATTTTCCGCGACCGCGCGCGCAAGCGGCCCGGCCGCGCCGGAGAGGGCTGCTTCGCGGGCGGCAACCGCCGCGACCTTCGCGCGATAGTGCTCGGCCAGAGCTTCGTCCTGGTACGCCGCCAGTGCCGCCGCGCGTCTCGCGACGATGGTTTCGAGATTCTGCGGCTGGGCCGGAGCGGGATCCTCTCCGAGAATCTCGCCCGCGAGCTCCGGCCGTTCGGCAAGGATCCGGCCCCAGAGGAAGGCGCGCTGATTCATCGAGACGGCCGTGCCATTGAGCGCGATCGCGCGCGTGAGCGCGGCGTGACCCACGGGCATGAGGCCGCGCTGCCAGGCAAGCCCGAGCAACAGCATATTGAGGGCCTGCGCGGTTCCGAACAGGCGCTCGGCGAGCCGGCCGGCAGGGAGATAGCGCGAGCGTGCTTCGTCGGTCGCTCGCACGAGCGTCCGGCGATGCCGCTCGGCATCGATGGGCAGATCACGGTCCTTGAGGAAGGCGGCGGTTGCCTGGAGATCGAGATTGCCGATCACTGCGGCATTCCTCCGGCAGCGATCGAGCACGCCGCCGCTCGCGGCCACCGCTAGATCGGCCGCCAGCATGAAGCCGGCCGCGGCAAGGGGGATGCGCACAACGTCGAGCGCATCCTCGGCCGTGGCGATCTGGACATGAGAGATCACCGGCCCGTTCTTCTGGGCGAGCCCGGTGAAGGAGAGCGTGCGCACCGCCCGCCCTTCGAGATGCGCGGCCATCGCGACGATTGCCGCCGCAGTCACGACTCCGCCGCCGCCGATGCCGGCGAAGAGCGCCCGCCACGGTTCCGTCGTGCCCGGAAGGCTGGGCTCGGGAAGCGTGGCGGCGAGCTCTGCCTCACGGGCAAGGACCGGCGGGGGTACAGGCTCCGGATGCGCGCCCGCAACCGTGACGAAGCTCGGGCAGAATCCTTTGAGGCAGGAGAAATCGGCATTGCAGGCGGTGGGCGAAATCCGGCGCTTGCGGCCGAGCGCCGTCTCGACCGGCTCGATCGCGATGCAATGGGATTGCACGGTGCAGTCCCCGCAGTTCTCGCAGACATCCGGATTGATCAGCACGCTGCGCCCGGCCTCAGCGAGGCGGCCACGCTTGCGCCGCCGGCGCTTCTCGGTCGCGCAAACCTGATCATAGATCAGTACCGAGACGCCGGGAACGGTGCGCAATTCGCGCTGAACCGCATCGAGCGCGTCGCGCCCATGGCGGGTGGTGCCGGGCGGAAGTGAGGAGACCGGCGGCAGCCGGGCCGGATCGTCAGCCACCAGGGCGATGCGCCGGACCCCTTCGGCGGCAAGCTGCTGCGCGATCTGTGCCACGGTCGGGTGACCTTCGACCGGCTGGCCGCCGGTCATCGCCACCGCGTCATTGTAGAGGAGCTTGTAGGTGATGGGTGCGTTCGCGGCGACCGCCTGGCGGATCGCGAGACTGCCCGAATGCTGGTACGTGCCGTCGCCCATATTGGCGAAGAGATGCGGCGTCTCAACGAAAGGAGCGAGCCCGACCCAGGTGATGCCTTCGCCACCCATATGGGTGAAGCTGCGCGTCCGGCCCGGGTTCTCGATCGCCATGGTGTGACAGCCAATGCCGGCGACGGCGAAGCTCCCCTCCGGCACCTTGGTTGAGCTGTTGTGTGGGCAGCCGGCGCAGAAGGTGGGAAGGCGGAAGAGAAGCCCCGCAGGCCGCTCCGGCGGCTGGGGCAGGACGGGATCGGTGACCGCAAGACCGTGGCGGCGGAGGAAGCGCGCGAGCGCGCGGGCGAGAATCTCGGGCGAGAGCTCCATCACCGAGGGGAGTAGCTCCGAACCGTCGCTGTCCCGCTTGCCTGCCACCTCAGGCCGGCGATCGGCGGGCAGGTGGTAGAGCGCATCGCGCACCTGCACCTCGACCAGGCCGCGCTTCTCCTCGATCACCAGCAGCGCGCGCTTGCCGGCGGCGAAGCGCCGGAGCCCCTCACCATCGACCGGCCAGGCGAGTCCAAGCTTGTAGAGGGCAATGCGGCTGCCGGCCGCAAGGCCCAGCATGGCGAGCGCACGCATCGCGTCATGATGCGCCTTGCCGATCGTGACGAGCCCGATCGGCGCCTCCTTCGCGCCGGCGGTGAGCCGGTC
>DASZQO010000289.1:0-11783 GCA_035549615.1 Acetobacteraceae bacterium | reverse complement strand
AGCGGCGCGCTGACCGACCGGCTGGGCCCGCGCCTGCCGAGTGTGGGGGGAATGGCGGTCTCCATCCTGGCTCTGCTCCTTCTTTCGATCGCGGCCACGCACCCGCAGGCAAGCCGTTTCGTGGACGGAGCCGGGCTTGCTCTCTTCGGTGCCGGGCTTGGCGTGTTCATCGCGCCCAACACCGCCGCGACGGTGAGCGCGGCCCCGCCCGGTCTCTCCGGAGAGGCCGGCGCCCTGGTCAATCTCATGCGGGTCCTCGGCACGAGTCTCGGTGTCGTTTCCGCCTCCTCGATGCTGTCATGGCAGATCCAGGCGCGGACCGGCGCTCAGTCGAGCGCGGTGGTCTTCGAGGGCCGGTACCTGCTCAAGGCCATCGAGAGCGGCTTTGCGATGCTCATGGTCTTCGCACTGATCGCCGGCCTCGCTTCGCTCGTCCGCGCCCCGCGCCCTGCCTGATGGCTGAGCCTTCTATCCGTAGAGGCGCAGCGCCACGCTCACGCCAATGGCCAGAGCGACGAAAGAGAGGACAGCCATCGGCGCGATGCGGGGCGTGGCTTCAGGCATCGCGTGCATCCCCTCCATCCCGCCCATTCCTCCCTTGCCGTGACGCATCATTTCGTGCCCCGGCGCGTGGACGGCCGCCTCGTGCGCGCCTTTCTGCACCGTCATCATCCCGTGCTTGAGCCCATTCGTCACCAGCCACCAGTTCATTGGATAGGCGAGCAGAAACCCAACAAAGAGCGCGACACTCATCGCGAACCAGAATACGGGCCGTGCCGCATCCGCCGCCGCGGGAACTGCGGCACGCCAGGCGGCGGCCACGGGAAGCATTCCCGCCATCAGGAGATTCATCGAGAGCAGCTCGGCCATGAATGTCTGGCTGAGCGAGCGCAGAAAGGAGCCTCCGGCCATCTCGCGCATGAAGAGCGCCTGGAAGATCGCCCAGCCGAATCCGAATCCCAGCAGATATTCGAGCGCCATCTCCCCAGGCCCCCGCAGCGCGAGCAGCCCGGCGATGACCGCCCCGGCAATGATCCCGATCCCGTCACCGGCCACGCAATGCATCGTTGAGCCAAGAACCTGCCGCCAGGTCGCCGCCACGTAACGCTCATGCAGACCGGGCAAAGGTTCGCGGCAGCCGAGAACATAGAGGAACGCCCCGATCGGCCCGGTATAGAGCGTCACCAGCACGAAACCCCATTTGAGCACTGTGGATTCCGGGGTTCCACGAATATCGACAGCGACGAACACGACCGAAAGCCCGGTTAGGACGAACCATAGCAGCATCACACCCTGGAGCATGGTCTCCGCCGGCTTTCCTTATCGGACCCGAAACGAGAAGAAACTATCCCCGGGCGCTTTCCTTCGCCAGCACCCGCCCGGGCGTCCGCCGCAGACTCCGGCTTCTCCCGCTCAGGCCAGATCGGCGTGGACCACGTGGTTGAGCTCTTCCGTGGCCTGTGAACGCTCGGCCTCGCTCTGCCGCGAAGCGGCGAGAGGCGTGCGGACCCGGCTCAACCGGTGGGTGAGCTTTCGCCTCTCTGATCCGTGTACTGCACGCCGGATTGCCCCTTGAACCCATACTGGAGGGGAGTATATGGCCACCGTGGCTGGCGGGCTGCGGATCCCGTCGGTCTTGTCCAGAAACCTCAGTCAGTAATCACATGAAACCCCGTTCAGCCAGCCAGTCTGCGGAGGACCATAGTTGGCGCGAGGCGCCCGCTCTGTCGCTTGCCGCTGATTGGATGATGACCCGGGCCGGAGACTCGGCCGAAGGAGCGCGCGCCACGCGCTAGACCGAAGCCGTCGATCCCTCCCGGGTTCAAGCCAACGCTTGCTCGAAGGAGGGATCGCAATGATCTTCCACAGCACCCCCATGGAGCGGCCGCGTGGGCCGATCCCCAGCAGCGCGACGGATCGCGCGGTGTCGTGCCGGGCGCGGCTCATCGCCCGCTGGCAGCAGGACCTCTCTGGCCGGCTCTCCTGCCGCTGGAGAGTTGTGCGCGAGCCTCCAGGCAAACCGTGGAGTTGATGCCTCCCGAAGCTCACTCCCGCTCCCGCATCGAAGCCTCTCCCCACTCCTCCCGTTTCGTCCTGGAGGCGCGCCATGTCCGCCGAAACCGAACTTGTCCTGCCGCTGGAGGCCAACCCCATCACCATCCCCGATGGCATGGAGGCGCGGCTCAGGGACCGCTTGCGCCTCGAGCGGCTGCGCAGCGGCAAGCAGAGCCTTGCCAACCGCCTCGCTCTCGGTCTCGCGCTGATCGGGCCCGGGCTTCTCGTCATGCTCGGCGACAATGATGCCGGCGGCGTCATCACCTATGCCCAGACCGGGGCAAGCTATGGCTTGAGCCTCTTCATCCCGCTGATGATCCCCCTCGGCTTCATCGCCTATCTCGTGCAGGAGATGACGATCCGCCTCGGCGCCGTCACCCGCCGCGGCCATGCCGAGTTGATCTGGAAGCGATATGGCGCCTTCTGGGGGGCCTTCTCGCTGATCGATCTCGTGGTTGCGAACGTGCTGACACTGATGACCGAGTTTATCGGCATCCGTGTCGCGAGCGAGATCTTTCACCTCTCCTATCTCGTGACGATTCCGGCCGCCTTCGCCTTCATCGTCGGCATCCTTCTCTTCCTCGATTATGCGCGATGGGAGCGCATCTCCCTCTTCGTCGCCGCCTTCAATCTCGTGTTCGTGCCCCTGGCTCTCGCGTCGCACCCGGACTGGGCCGCGATCGGCCGTACCTTCGCCGGCAGCGGCTGGGCTCTTCCCGGTGGGCTTTTCTCGGCCTCGTTCCTGATCCTTGTCTCTGCGAATATCGGCACCACGATCGCGCCCTGGCAGCTCTTCTTCCAGCAATCCTGCCTGGTGGACAAAGGCCTGCTGCCGAAGGACATCCCGGCAAGCCGGCGGGACCTGATGCTGGGCGTCACAGGAATGGTGCTGGTCGCCATCGCGATCATCGTGCTCGCCGGGCAGCATTTGCATGGGCTGCCAAACGCATCCTCGCTGAGCGATGATTCCGTGCTCGCCGGCATCGGCGCAAAGCTCGGGCAGGGCGCGATGGCCGTGTTCGCGCTCGGCCTCGTCGAGGCGGGACTGATCGCCTCGATCGTCATCACCGCGAGCACCGCATGGGCGATCGGCGAGGCCTTCGACGTTCCGCGCTCGATCAATGTCTCCCCACGCCGCTCGCTCATCTTCTATGCGCCCGCCATTGCCGGCACGGCCATCGCCGCCGCGGTGCTGATGCTGCCGCGCGTGCCCGTCGGATTCCTCAACCTCACGGTCCAGGTCGTTGCCACGGTCTTCATGCCGGCAGCCATGCTCTTCCTGCTGATGCTCCTCAATGATCGCGAGCTGATGGGGGAGCACGTGAACTCCAGGCTGCGCAACGCGCTTTCGATCGGCGTGATGGTCATGCTGATCATCTGCAACGGCCTCTACGGCATCACCACAATCTTCCCCAACGCGTTGTAGGAGGCCGCCATGCCCCGCGAGGCCCGTTCTTTCCGCTACGAAGATCGTCAACCGGCCAGCCTGGATTTGGGCCCGGCGATCGCTGCGATCGCCCATGCGGAAGGCTGGCTTCAGCCTCTGCCGCCGATCACGCGGATCACTCTGCGCCCCTGGCAGCGCGCCGTTTTTTGGGGCCTCAGAGTCTATATCGCCATCATGCTCATCGTCATGGGCTGGGGGTTCGTCCACGCTACGGGCGGATGATTTTGGATCATCACGCTCTCACTTTGCTTTCTCGATCAAATTCATGACCTCCCTTTGGGCCTTGGCGGATCGCGAAGCGGTTCGCCAAGGCCCTATTGATCTCATCGCCCCCTGCTCCAAAGGCTTGATCCCGTCGAGATACTGATCGCGCGGGAGCCGCATCGCATCCCTCGACGCTGCTGCCGATCCGCTCGCATTCCCGCGGTGAAGCGGTGCTTGACGCGCCGTTGAAACGCGGCGTCTATAAAGGCGCCTATAACCATGTCATCTGTGGCGGATAGGATGTCGGGGAGTGCCGTCCATGACTCCAAATGACAGTCGGTCGTACCAAAGAAAAGACCTTCGAGATTTCGTAGGCCTGTCGCACGCGCCCATCGTGGCCTATCTGCAGAAACAGGCCCTTTCACACGCGCCGCGTCAAAAAGGCGTCCGGGTTCTTCCCAGTGTCTTCCAAAAAATGAAGATTTTCTTGCCAAAGAATCAATGGCGCTGGATAAGCGAATATCTGCGCTACCGGATCGGACGCAAACACCCCTTTCTCTGCTATGAAGACCCGGAACGCGATAACGGGATCTATCGCCTCGAAGGTGATGGCGAACATGATCCGGATGAGATCCGCGTCGCCCTGGCCGGCGACTGGGGCACCGGCACGGACGAAGCCTTCATGGTGGCCGAGCGTATCCAATCGTTCAACCCGCATTACGCCATCCATCTCGGCGATATCTATTTCGTCGGCGATCCAACCGAGGTCAGGGAGAACTTCCTCGGAATCTCCAATCCACAGCATGCGTATAAGCCGTGTGTTTGGCCCAAGGGGTCCCGCGGCACCTTCTCGCTCAACGCCAATCATGAAATGTATGCGCGCGGGTACGGCTATTTCCCGTTGATGCTGCCAGAGCTTGGGCTCAACATCCATGGCCGGCCGCAAGGCCAGAAGGCCAGCTTCTTCTGCCTCGAGAACCAATATTGGCGGCTGGTTGCCCTCGACACGGGCTACAGATCGATCAGTATCCCGCTCATCGAAGACATTCCCTTCTTTTCCCCCGACTGCGCCTTGCCGAGCCCCCTCCTTACGTGGCTGCGCGAGAGTGTTTTCCGTCCGGGGGACAAGCGCGGCATCATCCTTCTCAGCCATCACCAATATTGTTCCTGTTTCCAGGGATGGTACACGCGGCCGGCGGAGCAACTGGCTGAGTTCATCGAGCGCCCCGTCCTTTGGTTCTGGGGGCACGAGCACAGGCTTGCGATCTACGAAAAATTTCAGACCGGAAAAGGCATCACAGCCTTTGGCCGGTGCATCGGCCATGGCGGCATGCCGATCGCGCTGCCGCCCGATCAGGTCATTCATCCGGAATGCCAGGCCGAGTTCCTGGATTATCGGCCCTATCCCAACGATGAGAATCTGAAGATCGGCTTCAACGGCTTCGCCCGGCTGACATTCCGGCGGGAAACACTCACGGTCGAGTATGTCGATCTCAACGACACCATCCTGTTCGAGGAAAGCTGGAAGGTCCAGGAAGGTGGCGCGCTGGAGCGCTTGGCCGTTTCTGTTGCCCCCCGCCAGAAACCGAAAGCGATACCGACGTCGTGACGAGGGCTGAGCGTAGCGCCATCCCCAACCCGGTGGCGGGTGCTCTCCCAACCCCGGCTTTGCCCACTCGCCCCAGCGTGAACACCCTCCAACATCTTCTTTGATTCCACCTCAGATGATCACGCTCTGAACGGGTCTATTCCGTCGCCAGGCGGGCAGCGGCGATGTGCTCCTCCGCCTCCGCACGCGACATGGAAAGCACGGCATCTGCCACGACGCGCGGAAAGCCGGCGCGCGCGAAGGCCGCGAGTTCACGCCGTGCGGCATCCGGCTTTGCCGACGGACCCGCACGGAACGGCCCCATGCGCCGCCTCCGGGCAAGCATCAGCGCGGCCAGAAGTTCGGCCGCCCGATCGGCGGGCATTGCTGCAGTGAGGACGTCACCCGTGATCCCGTGGCGGGCGAGATGGGCAGCGATGCGCTGGCGGGAGTTTCCGCTGCGCGCGAGCCGCCGGGCCCGGGCGGCGGCGAAGGCGGCGTCGTTGACGGCACCGGCCGCGACCAGCCGCCGCACCACCTCCTTCGCCGCTCTCTGTGCTGCGGCCACGGCGGCGCCGATCGCCGCGCGCTCGCCATTCGTTTGGCGTGCCCAGCGCGCGATGCGGCGGAACAGCACCTTTTCGAGCCCGGTGCTCGTGGTCGCATAACGGGCGAGATGGGAGAGCGCGGCCTGGTGCAGCGCGGCCTCGTCGGGCGGTGGCGCCGATCCGGCCATGAAGGTCAGGGCGGCAGCAGGGCTGCGATATAGGGCGGCAGGTGGAAGGCGCTGGTATGGATCTCGGGTGTCCAGTAGCGGGTCTTGCCGAGGATCCCGGCGGCCTCCGCACGCGCGCGGATTTCGGCGGATGGATGTGCCGAGAGGGGGGATTCCTTCGCCGCCCACCCGAGCGTCATGAAACCGCCGACATAGGTCGGCACCGCCACGACATAGGCGCCGACATGGGGGAAAAACCGGTGCCGGCGCCGGCTCGTCTCCGCCAGTTCTTCCCCTTGCATGAAGGGCACGCCACATTGGTTCACCACCACGCCGCGTGCGGAAAGGATACGCGCGGCCTCAGCATAGAACGCATCGGTGAACAGGACCTCGCCAACACCGATGGGATCGGTCGAATCGACGATCATGACGTCAAACGAGGCGTCCGGCGCCTCTCGCACATAGGCGATGCCATCGCCGACAATCACTTCTGCGCGCGGATCTTCCCAGGCCGTGCCGCCGATATCCGGCAGGAACTCGCGGGAGAGGCGGATCACCTCGCCATCGATCTCGACCATCACCGCGCGGCTTACCGTGCGGTGCGCGAGCACGCGGCGCAGCACGCCCCCATCACCCGCGCCAATGATCAGCACGCGTTCCGCCGCGCCATGAGCGAGCAGCGGCACATGCACGATCATCTCCTGATAGACGAACTCATCCGCTTCCGTAATCTGCACCACGCCGTCGAGCATCAGGACGCGGCCATGCGTCTCGCTCTCGAAGATTGCGATGTCCTGAAATGCGCTCTCGGCCCGCGCAAGCCAGCGCTTCACCCGGAAGCGCTGGCCCCACGCGGGATAGAGACTTTCATTGACCCAGGCGTCGAGCGCCATCGGCGCGTCAGGTGAGAAGGCCGCGCCGATGCTCCGAGAGCAGAATCGAACGCGGGCGGAAAGCTGCCTTGATAAGCGGCACCGATCGGTAGGGATCGCAGGCGCCGCACATGAAAATATCGATCGCAGCGAAGCTGCGCTCGGGCCAGGTGTGAATCGAGATGTGGCTCTCCGCCAGCACGATTACGCCCGACACGCCGCACTCCGCTCCGAAATGATGCAGGTGCGTGTGCAGAATCGTCGCATTGGCGGCACGCGCGGCCGCGGCGAGAGCTGTTTCGATCTCGATAGGATCGGTCAGATTCTCCGCTCCCCATAGGTCGATCAGCAGATGCGTGCCGGCGAATTGAAGCCCATCACGCGTGACAAAATAATCCTTCGCCCCGGGGGCGAGGGTGTTTTCCTGGTTCTCTCGGGAGCTTTCCGAGACCATCCCCAGTTGAGCAAGTGCGTTCATCGCGTACCCCTGCAACCAGCAGACAGCCTCTCGGTGCGGAATCATCGCTCCGCGCCGGCGGGCCAAGGCCCCGGCACATAGGCAAAGCGGGCGAACGACGCAAGAGGAAAGAACAAGGTGAAATCCTCTCCATTCATAGGAGAGGACGAATTTCGTCACCGCGGCGATCCCTCCCTCCGTCTCATTGTGAAGCCGCTGCGGGCTGTGATCTTGTGCGTGGCCCGCCATATGCCGCAAACCGGATTGCCAGGCAGGTTCGTTTCTGCCTCGTTATGCAATAAAAGCGTAAGCTGTGACTATTCCATGCTTATTGTGCATGCCTGCTGGCAGAAATTGGGCATACTGAACGGTTCAGTCTCTCCCCAACTCCCGGCTGTCGACGAAGCCGCAACGCGCGCCTAGCGCCGACAGAAAGAAGTTAGGAGTTGTTCCGATGAAGACTTTCCTTGGTGCCGCCTTTGGCGCGCTCATCATCGCAGGCACGGCAATGGCCGCGACACCGAGCTCTCCCGCCAGCCAGGCGACAACGGGCACCGAGTTCGCCAGTACCGCCCCGGCTCAGGTGACCTATGGCAGCGCTGCGCCAGCGACCGTGGCGAATAATACGGCCACTGTGGCGGTAAGCGCGAGCTTCCCTGGTGCTTTCGGCAACTATGTCCCGGTGCGGGACAGCACGATGCGCCTGGTCAACGCAACCGGCTCGGGCCACTAAATCAGTCGATAGGCTCTGAGTGTGGGCCGAGTGAGATGGCTTCCATTTCACTCATGAGCGACGGGGGGCCGGAGCAATCCGGCCCTTCGCGTTTTCGGGTTCTTTCCTTTTTTCCCTCTGCCATTCAGTCCTGGCGTCAATCCCAGGATGCGAGTGCCGAGCGCGCTGCGCGCCGCTGCACATAGGCGAGCCAGGCGAGCTGCGGGATGAGCGGCAGCAGCGAGATCAGCGGCTTGAAGAGCGGTCTCGCATGCAGGAACGCGAGGCAGCAGACACCTCCGAACAGCGTAAATCCCCAATGCGCGGCCGCGATCGCAAGGTCCGGGACGCCGGATCGCTGGGCCACGTGGAAGATGAAGCCGCGATGCGGCCGCGTCACCGCAAGCCCGGCGAGCATTCGTCGGGCGAGCGTGAAGGCCACGTCGAAGAGCGGGCCGGCGAGCAGCATGGGCACCATGACGAAGGAAAGCTCGACCGTCTCGAAGCGGGCCGCGACCACGCCTAGCATCGCCAGCACGAAGCCGCAGAACTGGGCGCCGACATCGCCCATGAAGATGCGCGCGGGTGGGAGGTTGAACGGCAGAAAGCCAATCAAGCCCGCCGCCAGCAGCAGGGAAGCGAAATAGGCGAACCACGCTCCCTGCGCGGCGGCGATGCCGGAGAAGAAGCAGCAGGCGATCAGCGCGACCCCGCCGGCGAGCCCATCGAGCCCATCGATGAAGTTCATCGCGTTGGTCGCGAACACGATCCAGAAAAGCGTCGCGGCGGGTCCGAGCCAGCCGATATCGACAGGGCCGATATAGGGAATGCGCGGCTCCCGCAGATAGAGCCCGCTGCCCACCGCCGCTGCGGCCGCGGCAAGCTGCGCTGCGAGCTTGACCATGAACGGCCAGTCAAAAATGTCGTCAAGGAAGGAGACGATCGCGATCATCGTCGCGGCGAGAATCACGCCGCGGAAATAGGGATCGGCGAGCCGCGCGAATTCGGCGAAGCGATAGAGGATGGCGATCCCGATCAGGAAGGAAACGGCAATCCCGACACCGCCACCTTTCGGCGTTGGAATCGCGTGTCCCTTGCGTGCATCCGGGTGATCGATCGGCCCGAACCGTATCATCAGGCGCACCACGACCGCAGAGATCACTGCCAGCGCGGCCGCGAACGCCAAGTGCCGGCTGATCGCGAGGCCCGTCATTCCGGACGCTTCGGAACCATTGCCGTCACACGTGGATGGATGGTCAGCCGCCGGCCATCGTCAGGCCTTCCACGCGCACGCTCGGCGAATCGATGCCGCGGCGGAAGCGAAGATCGTCAGCCGGGGTGAGCGTTGCAAACATATCAATGAGATTGCCGGCGATGGTGATCTCCGCCACCGGTTCGGCGATCGCGCCGTGGCGGATCATGAAGCCGGCGGCTCCACGGCTATAATCGCCGGTGATGCCGTTCACGCCCATGCCGATCAGCTCGCTCACCAGCAGGCCTTCGCCGATATCCGCCATCAGCGCCTCCGGCGAGACAGAACCGGGCGCGAGATAGAGATTGCTTGGGGCCGGTTGCGGCGGCCCCGAGGTTCCGCGCGCCGCACGCCCGTTCGAGGTGAGACCGAGCTGCCGCGCGCTCGCGAGATCCAGGATCCAGCTTCTGAGCGTTCCGTTCTCGATCAGCACCTGCTCGGAGGTCGCGATTCCCTCCCCGTCGAAGGGGCGTGAGCGCAGGCCGCGCGGGCGGGTCGGATCGTCGCGGATGGTGATTTCCGGCCTGAAGACCGCGCTCCCCATCCGGTCCTTGAGGAAGCTGGTGCCGCGGGCGACTGTCGCGCCATTGATGGCGGCGGCGAAGTGACCGAGCAGGCTGCCGGCGACCCGGGCCTCATAGATCACGGGCAGACGAGCCGTTGGCGGCCGGCGCGGCTTGAGCCGGGCCACCGCCCGGCGCCCTGCATTGGCGCCGATCACCGCGGGATCCTCAAGATCAGCGAGATGCACACCGCTCGAATAGTCGTAGTCCCGCTGCATGTCCGTCCCCGAGCCGGCAAGCGCGGTCGCACTCAGCGAATGGCTGGTGCGCACATAGAAACCGGCAAATCCCGCCGATGTCGCGAGCGTCACCTCCGCACGTCCCCAGCCCGCCTCGGCACCTTCGCTGTTCGTGACACCCGGCACGGCGAGTGCTGCGTCCTCCGCCGCCGCGGCGCGGGCGATCAGGGTGGCGGCCGACGGCTCTTCCGGATCGACGAGATCGAGCGGAGCCGGATCCGGAGGCGCGGCGGCCGGACCAAGCCCGATATGCGGGTCTTCGGGCACCACCCGCGCCATCGCCACCGCCTTCGCAGCGAGCGCGGCGAATTCTCCGGGTTCGACACGCCCGGTCGAGACGATCGCCGCCCGCTTTCCGACGAAGACCCGAAGTCCGAGATCGCGGCTCTCCGCCCGCTCCAGATGCTCCACGCGGCCGAGGCGGCGCGCGAGCGAGAGGGAGGCATTGCCGACCAGCACCGCGTCCGCCGCGTCCGCGCCCGCGGCCTTCGCCTTGGCCAGAAGATCGGCCAGCAGTTCGAGCGAAGAAGGCTCGCTCATGCAGCGAGCCGTCCGGCGATCGCCGCGAGTTCCGGCACGCGCGCCGCCGGGCCGAGCACGGCGAGCGTCGGCGGCGCACGGAACAGCCGCGCGGCGGCCCGGCCGATATCCTCCGGTGTCACCGCATTGATCTTCGCCACCGTCTCGGCGACCGGGATAATGCGGCCGAAGACCTGCCATTGCCGGGCGAGCTGCTCGCAACGGCTGCCCGTGCTTTCGAGCGACATCAGCAGCGAGGCCTTCACCTGTGCCCGGGCCCGCGCAAGCTCCACCTCTGCCACGTCCTTCTGGACCTTGCGCAGCTCCTCGAGCACCACCGGCATCAGCTCTTCCACCTCGCGCTCGCCGGTGCCCCCATAGATACCGAAGAGGCCGCCATCCCGATAAGGCTCGGTGAAGCTGTAGATCGAATAGACCAGGCCGCGTTTTTCCCGCACCTCCTGAAAGAGGCGCGAGGACATGCCGCCGCCGAGCAGCGTCGCGAGCAACAGCACCGCGTAGAAATCGGGATCGGCATAGGCGGCCGATGGAAAGCCGAGCACCACGTGCACCTGATCGAGCTCGCGGGTCTCGCGATACTCCCCGCCGCGATAATGCGCCGGCACCGCGGGCGGCGGCACGCGCTCGACGATGTCGCTGAAATGAAGCTCGGCAAGCGAGACGACGTCCTCATGCTTGAGTGCGCCCGCCGCCGCCAGCACCACATTCCCGGCCGCGTAATGCGCGTGCATGTACGAAAGCAGGCTGCCACGCTTGATTCGCTCGATCACGTCGGACGTGCCGAGCACCGGCCGGCCGATCGGCTGTTCCGGATAGGCCGCCTCATGGAAGTGATCGAAGATGATGTCGTCGGGCGTGTCGTTCGCCTGACCGATTTCCTGGAGGATCACTGCCCGCTCACGCTCAAGCTCCTCCGGCTCGAACGTGCTGTGGGCAAGGATATCGCCGATGATGTCGGCGCCGAGCGCGAGATCCTCCTTGAGCAGCTTGACGTAATAGGCGGTCTGCTCACGCGCGGTATAGGCATTGATATGGCCGCCGACCGATTCGATCTCCTCGGCAATCGCCGCCGCCGTGCGCCGCTCGGTGCCTTTGAAAGCCATATGCTCAAGGAAATGCGAAACCCCGTTCTCCTCGGC
>DASZQO010000288.1:0-3006 GCA_035549615.1 Acetobacteraceae bacterium | reverse complement strand
ATCCGCGACAACCGCTATAAGGCGATGGTGCCGACAGTCACCGGTGAGCCGCATCTGACCGGCCGCGTGCATGCCACAGAGGCCCGTATTGCCCGCGCGCATACGAGGCGCAAGCTGAAATTCACCCTGCCCGGGCCGATGACCATCGTCGATACGATCGCGGATGCGCATTATAATGACCGGGTGAAGCTCGCGATGCGTTTCGCCGAGCTTCTGAACGAGGAGGCGCGCGGCCTCGAGGCCGATGGTGTCGATACCATCCAGTTCGATGAGCCCGCCTTCAATGTTTATATGGACGCGGTCAAGGATTGGGGCATCGCTGCACTCCAGCGCGCGGCCGAAGGGCTCCGCTGCAAGACGGCGGTGCATATCTGCTATGGTTACGGCATCAAGGCGAATATCGACTGGAAAAAGACGCTCGGCGCGGAATGGCGCCAATATGAGGAGATTTTCCCGGTCCTCGCCGCGAGCCGTATCGATCAGGTCTCGCTCGAATGCCGCAATTCGCATGTGCCGCTCGAGCTGATCGGGCTTCTGAAGGGCAAGGATGTGCTGGTCGGCGCGATCGATGTCGCGAGCGATACGGTCGAGACGGCGGAGGAGGTGGCGGAAACGATCCTCGCCGCGGCGCGCTTCGTGCCCAAGGAACGGATCTATCCCTGCACGAATTGCGGCATGGCCCCGATGCGGCGCGAGATCGCGATGGCGAAGCTTGCCGCCCTCGGCGCCGGAGCGAAACTCGCCCGCAGCCGGATCTGAACGGCGCGGCACGCCATCACGCGGGAAGGAGGGAATGGACGCGACCGATCCGGCGCTGATGAGCGCCGAGGAGCTGCTCGACAATTATGCCCGCCGCATTCTGACCCCGCTCGATGCCCTCGCCGCGGTGCGCGAACGCATCGAGCGCTACAATCCGCTGATCAACGCCTTCGTCGTGATGAATCCCAAGGCGACGGAGGCCGCCGAGGAGAGCACGCGCCGCTGGCAGGCCGGCCGCCCGCTCGGCCTGATCGACGGCGTGCCTTGCACCGTCAAGGATCTGATCGACCTTGCCGGCTTGCCGACCCGCCGCGGCAGCCGCCTTACCTCCGCCGATCCCGCCACCGAGGATTCGCCCGTGGCGCTCGCTCTCAAATCGGCGGGCGCGGTCATCCTCGGCAAGACCACCACCAGCGAGTTCGGCTGGAAGGGACCCGGCGATTGCCCGCTGACCGGTATCACCCGCAATCCCTGGAACCCGCGCCACACCTCCGGCGGTTCGTCGGCCGGCGCCGCCGCCGCCACTGCCGCGGGATTCGGGCCGCTGCATATCGGCACGGATGGCGGCGGCTCGATCCGCGTCCCTGCCGCCATTTGCGGCGTCGTCGGCCTCAAGCCGAGCTTCGGGCGCGTGCCGCAATGGCCCGTCGGCGCCTTCGCCTCGGTCGCGGTCGCCGGGCCGCTCGCCCGCTCGGTGCGTGATGCCGCCCTTCTTCTTTCCGTGATCGCCCGCTTCGATCACCGCGATCCCTATGCGCTGCCCGATGATCCGCGAGACTGGCGCGCCGGAATCGAGGAGGGGGTGGCGGGACTGCGGGTTGCGCTGCTCACCTCGCACGGGTTCCCCGCACCGCTCGACGCCACCAGCCGCGAAGCGCTGACCCATGCTGCGCATCTTCTCACCAAGGCCGGCGCGATCGTCGAGGAGGCCGAACCGGAGCTGCCCGACACGCGCGAGATTTTCGGGCGGCTCTGGGGGGCCGCGAATGCCCGCCTGGTCGCGTCCTTCCCCGAACCGCGCCGCCGCCTGCTCGATCCCGGCCTGGTGGAGGTTGCGGCCAGCATGAGCACGATGACGGCAACGGAATTTCTCGACAACGAATCGCAGCGTCTGAAGCTCGCCCATGCCATGGCGCGGCTGCACCAGCGCTATGACCTGGCGCTCTGCCCGACCGTGCCGATCCGGGCACCGCTCGCGGACGCGCCGACCATCGATCCCCTGGATGCGCTCTGGCAGGTCTGGGCGCCCTGGACCTTCACCTTCAATCTCAGCCGCCAGCCCGCGATCAGCGTGCCGCTCGGCACCGACGATACCGGACTGCCGCGCTCCGTGCAGATCGCCGCGCCGCTTTACCGCGACGATCTCGTTCTGCGTGCCGCGCGCGCGATCGAGCGTCTCTCCGACCCTCTTGGCTGCGCCACGCCCGAGTGACGAGAGGAGGCGCCTCATGAACGCACCCGCAACAAGCCCGGGCCTGTCCGCGACGGCCCCCGCGAGCCCCCCCGCGACCACGGATGAGCCGGTCATCACCTGGCTCGCCGGGCAGCAGTCCGCGATGATCGGGCTGCTCCGCGAGCTCGTCGAGATCGATAGCGGCAGCCACAACAAGCCTGGCACCGATGCGGTCGGGGCCGTGCTCCGCCGCTTTCTCGAGGACCATGGCATCGCGGTCGAAACCATTCCCCAGAAGACCCATGGGGACTGCCTGCGCGCCCTCGTTTCGGGGCGGGATCCTGCCAGTGGCAAGATCCTGCTGCTCGGCCATCGCGACACCGTCTATCCGGACGGGGAAGCCGCTCGCCGCCCTTTCTCGATCTCGGACGGAGTCGCGACCGGCCCCGGTGTCGCGGACATGAAGGCCGGGCTGGTGATGAACGCCTTTCTGCTCGCCGCCTTCGCCCGAAATGGCGGCGCACCGCGCCCGCTCATCGGCCTCTTCACCGGCGATGAGGAAGTCGGCAGCCCGGAGAGCCGTGCCATCATCGAGGCCGAAGCGCGCGGCGCCCGTGCCGTCTTCAATGCCGAACCCGGCCGCCTCTCCGGCAATGTGGTGAGCCGGCGCAAGGGGGGCATCTTCATGGCCCTGCGCGTCATCGGCCGCGCCGCGCATTCCGGCAGCCATTTTGCCGAGGGCGTCAGCGCGACCGAGGAACTGGCGCGCAAGATCGTCGCGATTCATGCCCTTACCGATCTCGCTCGCGGCATCACACTCAATGTCGGCCTCGTCTCCGGGGGCCAGAGCGTCA
>DASZQO010000287.1:0-1888 GCA_035549615.1 Acetobacteraceae bacterium | reverse complement strand
GAGAAAAGCGGGTCGAGGCGCTCGTACCCGGCCGATTCGCCGCGCTGGATGTAATCGGCGATGTTGCTCATGCCCAGCCATAGCATCGGGATGCCGGTTTGATCGTGCAGATCCCGCAGGCAGTGCAGGGCCTCGTCCTTGCGGCGCCCTTCGAGCTTGTGAACTTCATCGACGATGAGTAGGCGCCCGGTGTCGCGCAGCGCCGAGCGAAGGGCGTCAAACATTTGCGCCGAGGTCGAGCGGGCGCTCACGCGGAGCTGTTGGGCGATCAGCTCCATCACCGCGATCTTCGAGAGGCCGGCGGTGCTGATGGAAGTGAAGATGCTGCCAGGGGTCTCGGCGCGGATCGCCTGGGCGGTGATCGATTTGCCGATGCCGGCGGGGCCGTGCACCAGGACGATGCCGGAGCTTTCGATGGCGACCTTGGCGGCGGCGTAAATGCGCCGGGCGACTTCGGTTTTGACGAAGCCTGAGGGACGTGGGGCATGCTCTTTGAGGTACTGGGTCTCAAGCCACTTGTCGATCGCTCGAATGTGCTTCTCGGGGTCAGCCTCGAAGGTGCCGTTGATGATGGAGCTGATGGTGGTCGGCGAAATCGCCATCGACCGCCCGGCCCAATCCTGCGTCCGCTTGATGCGCGCAAGGAGTTCCTGGAACCGGCGCAGGATCTCCGCGGTGATTTCGGGCGTCAGGGGCTGATCGTCTCGAAGCATCCGTGCCTCTCCTAAAATGCGGGTCTCCTCCGTGAGACGAGCGATGAAGTCATCTTTGTCCTGCATGACAGACCTCCTCATTCGTCTTCGTAGATGTCGGCGAGCGACGGCAACGCTGCGCGCCGCGCGGGGATAGCCGGATCGAGCGGGAAATCCTCCATCGCCGCCGCGAAATCGAACTCCGGAGCGCCCACCGCTTTTTTCAGGGGCCGCTCCTGCTGGCTTCGAATGAAGGGCAAAGCGGCTTCGAGGTCGGTTCGAACCGGGGAAATTGTGGGGGGCGGATCATCCGTGCCGGCGGGCAGGCGTGGCTTTTGGGCCTTCGCCTGGGCGATGCGGAGCATCGTGTCGGAAACGTCCTCATGCAGCCGCAGCCGGGCTTCGGCGGCGCCCTTGAGGGCCTTGGTGCGGCGGTGCTTGTCGGCGATGGCCGCGTCGAGGAGCTGCTTGTCGGCGAGGAAAGGAAGAGAGCGGTTGGCGGAGACGGTGGCGATGGGCTTATCATCGGCGGTCCAGACCGAGACGCGGCCGATGTCCCGAGGATCGGTGCGAATGAAGACATCCTGGCCCAGCAGGTGATTGAGTTCGCCGGCGCCGTAGCTGATGCAGCCGTGGCGGATGCCGTTCTGCCCGACCTTCATGGGGCCGACGCGCGGCTGGACGAGGACTTTGAGCAGATCATCAGGGACGGTGCGGCGCGTCTGCAGGTTGACGGCGAAGGCCTGATCGGGCGTGCAGTCCATCGAATCGCCGGTGTGGATGCGCTGGTGGTAATCCGATTCAAGCCAAGCGGCGAATTTCTCGACGAACTCATCGAGCGTCGGGCCAAGGCCCCGATCGATCGCATCGGCGAGGTCCTCGGGCTTCTGATCGGTGCTGGCGCCACAGTAGGTCTCGAAGAGCCGGCCAAACCGATCTTCGAGCGTTCCGAAGAAGCGCTCGATGGGCTTGGACTGCCCGTGATAGGGCCACGCATGGAGATGCTCGATCCGGAGCGATGCATAGATGCCGCCGAGTTTCTGTTGATCGTGATAGATCCGGACGTGGCGTTTTTGCCAGAGGCTGCGCGCCTTTTTGATCTCGCGGCGTTGGCGCTTGGTCACGCCGGTCAGCGCGCGGGCGTCGAAGTCCTTGCCGTTGTCGGTATAGGCGACGCGCGGGATGCCATGGGAAAC
>DASZQO010000286.1:0-20128 GCA_035549615.1 Acetobacteraceae bacterium | reverse complement strand
TGACCAGGGCGAGCTTCTCGCGGCGGACCTCGACGGCCAGCTCGTCGAGGGCATGGCCGATGCGGGTCAGCATTTCGTCCACCTCTTCTTCGGTGATGATGAGCGGCGGGCTCAGCCCCATCACGTCCCCCGCCATGAGGCGGCCGATCACCCCGTGCTTTTCGAGGAGCTTTGAGCAGCGCGGCCCGATCTTCCGCGATGGCTCGAAATTCTTGCGGCTTTCCTTGTCTTCGACGAGCTCGAGCGCGGCGATCAGCCCGACACCGCGCACTTCGCCCACGAGCTCATGCCCGGCGAAGCGGCGCCGCAGTTCCTGCTGCAGATGCGGCCCGACGCGGCGCACATGGCCGATGATATCCGTCTCGTCGTAGATCTTTAGTGTCTCGATGGCAACCGCCGCCGAGACCGGATGGCCTGAATAGGTGAAACCATGGCCGAATGTGCCGACCCGGTGCGATTCCTCGGCGAGCGCCTGGAACACCCGCTCATTCACCATCACTGCGCTGATCGGCAGGAAGGATGAGGAAAGGGCCTTCGCGCAGGTGAGGATGTCGGGCCGGATATCGAGGGTCTGGCTGCCCCAGTAGTTGCCGGTGCGGCCGAACCCGCAGATCACCTCATCGGCGACCAGCAGGACATCGTATTTGGAGAGAACCGCCTGAATTTTCGGGAAATATCCGCGCGGTGGCACGATCACGCCGCCCGCACCCATCACCGGTTCGGCGAACATCGCCGCGACCGTGTCCGGCCCTTCGGCGAGGATCAGCTTCTCCAGCTCCTCGGCGCAGCGCGTGGCGAACTCATCCTCGGACTCGCCCGGTTTGGCGCCGTGATAGAAATGGGGTGTCATTGTGTGCACGAAACCAGGCAAAGGCACATCGAACGAGCGATGGTTGGCCGGCAGGCCGGTAAGCGAAGCTGCCGCGAGCGTGATGCCGTGATAGCCCTTGAGCCGGCCGATGATCTTCTTCTTTTTGGGCCGGTTCAGTGAATTGTTAAAATACCAAATCATTTTGATTGCCGAATCGTTCGCCTCCGAGCCGGAGTTCGCGAAGAACACCTTGCTCATCGGCACCGGCGCCCGCTCGATCAGCATCTCCGAGAGGTCGATCAGCGGCTCGTGCGATTTGGCGGTGAATCCATGATAGAAGGGCAGCTTGCGCATCTGCCGCGCCGCCGCCTCGACCAGCCGCTCATTGTCGAAGCCGAGCGAGGCGCACCAGAGCCCGGCCACGCTTTCGATATATTCCTTGCCGGTCTCATCCCATACCCGCACGCCCTTGCCACGGGTGATGACGAGCGGACCGGTCTCGAGATGCGCCTTGAGATCCGTATAGGGATGGATGGCGTTGGCGATATCTCGGGCAGCGGCCGAATTCGCGCGAGGCGGGGTCATTCGATCTCTCCATCGGGGCGTCCAGGCGGACGGATGGTCGCGCCAGGCGTTCCACGTTTCATCATACTCTACTCCTCTGCCCTTCCCAGGTGAACCCCGCCCCGTTCCGACCGCCGGCCTCCTTGTCGCGCTGGTGTGATCGGCGCAGGTTTCGTCGTTGGAGATGCATCGCGTGACGGAATTGAGACCGCATGCCGCGCATTGGGGCGCGTTCACGTCCGTGGTGGCGAATGGCCGCCTCGCGTCGGTGCGCCCATTCGGCCGGGACCCTGCGCCACCGGGATTGCTGCGCAGCATTCCATCTTCGGTGCATGCGCCCTCGCGGATCGACCGGCCCTATGTGCGGGAAGGCTGGCTCGCCGGTGACCGCGCGGGGGGGACGCTGCGCGGCGGTGAGCGGTTCGTCCCCTTGTCGTGGGATCGGGCGATCGTGCTCGTTGCCGGCGAGATTGCCCGCGTGCGCGACACACATGGCGCGGCAAGCATCTTCGGCGGCAGCTATGGCTGGTCCTCTGCGGGCCGCTTCCATCATGCGCGCCAGCAGCTGCACCGCCTGCTTTCGGCCGCCGGAGGCTATACCGGTCAGCTCACCAACTATTCCTACGCTGCCGGCATGACCCTGATGCCGCATATCCTTGGCGACAATGCGAGCATCACGGGGCCGGTGACCGAGTGGCGCGACATCGCGCGCCACGCCCGGCTGATGGTCTGCTTCGGCGGCATGCGCTACGGCAACGGCCAGGTGCATTCGGGTGGCGGTGGCGAGCATCTGATGCGCCGTTCGGCCGAGCGCGCGGCGGCGGCCGGGGTGCGGCTCGTCAGCGTCTCGCCGCTGCGGGGCGATGCGCCCGGCGAATGGCTGCCCATCCGTCCATGCACTGATACGGCGCTGATGCTCGCGATGGCCTATGTGCTGCTCGTCGAGAACCGGACCGATCGGGATTTCCTGGCGCGCTGCACCGTGGGTTTCGACCGGCTTGCCGCCTATGTCCGTGGCGCGACGGATGGGGTTGCAAAGACTCCCGAGTGGGCGGCACCGATCACCGGAATCGCTCCGGGTGCCATCGTGGCGCTCGCGCGCGATTGCGCCCGCATGCCGACCATGCTCACCGCAACCTGGGCGTTGCAGCGCGCGGAATATGGCGAGCAGCCTTTCTGGATGCTGGTGGCGCTGGCTGCGATGCTTGGCGGCATTGGCAAGCCGGGCCAAGGCTTTGCCTTTGGCCATGGCAGCATCGGCGGCATGGGCGCGCCGCGCGCGGAGGTGCCGACGGTCAGGCTGCCGGCACTCACCAATCCGGCGGAGAGCTTCATCCCGGTCGCGCGGCTGACCGAGATGCTCGAACATCCGGGGGGCGAATACGATTATAATGGGCGGCGGTTCCGCTATCCGGACACGAGACTGATCTATTGGGCGGGCGGCAACCCGTTCCACCATCATCAGGATCTCAACCGCCTTCTGCGCGCCTGGGCGAAGCCGGAGACGATCGTCGTGCATGAGCCGTGGTGGACTCCCCTCGCGCGGCATGCCGACATCGTGCTGCCGGCGACCACCTCGCTCGAGCGCGACGATATCGGCGCGAGCGCGAACGACCGCTATATCCTGGCGATGCATCAGGCGATTCCGCCGCAAGGCGAAGCCCGCGACGATTTCGCCATTTTCTCCGATATCGCCGATGTACTCGGCGTCCGGCCGCGCTTCACCGAGCAGCGCGATGCCGCGACGTGGCTGCGTGTGATGTATGAGCACACACGCATGATTTGCGGCCGCATGGGCATCGAGATCGTGGATTTCGACCGGTTCTGGCAGGCGGGCTTTGTCGAGATCCCCGCCCCGGCGGCATCGCGTGTGCCGTACTCCGCCTTCGTGCGAGACCCGATCGGCCGGCGGCTCGGCACGCCATCGGGACGGATCGAAATCTTCTCCGAGACGATCGCCGGCTTCGGCTACGATGATTGTCCCGGACACCCGGTCTGGAAGGCGCCGCGGGAGTATCTCGGAGCGCCGCATGCGGCGCGATTCCCGCTTCATCTCGTCTCGGTCCAGCCGGCAACCCGGCTGCACGGGCAGATGGATCAGGGCGCGCTCAGCCTGGAAAGCAAGATCGCAGGGCGAGAGCCGCTCTCGATGCATCCGGCGGACGCGGCGGCGCGCGCGCTTGCTGCCGGCGATGTTGTGCGTGTGTTCAACGATCGAGGGGCTTGCCTTGCCGGTCTTGCGCTGACGGAGGATGTTCTGCGCGGCGTGGTGGTGCTGCCGACCGGGGCGTGGTTCGATCCGCTGGAGCCGGGCAAGCCCGGCAGTCTCTGCGTGCATGGAAATCCGAATGTTTTGACCCAGGACAGGTGTACATCGCGGCTCGGCCAGGGGCCATCGGCGCATAGCTGCCTCGTCCAGGTGGAGCGCTGGCGGGACGCGCTGCCGCCGATCAAGGTTCATTCGCCGCCGGAGATCGCTGCGGTTGCGTAATCTCAAAAAGGGGAGGGGACGTGGTCGATATCGCGAAACTGGATGCCATCGGCGGCGAGTATCAATGCCTGCACGAGCTGGTGGCTGCGGCGCGGGCGCGGCTTCCCGATCATTCCTGGGACTATCTGACCGGCGGCACCGAGACCGAGACAACGCTGCGGCGCAACCGCGCCGCGCTCGATTCGATTGCGTTCCGGCCGCGCGTTCTTCGCGATGTCTCGCGCGTTGATGCCGCGGGCCCGATCCTTGGCAGGCTCGCGCGCCTGCCGGTTTTCCTCTCGCCCGTGGGCTCGCTCGAATCCTTCGATGCGGACGGGGCCGCCGCGGCGGCGCGGGCGGCGGCGATGTTCGGCGTGCCGATCATGGTGAGTTCGGTCACACAGCCGGGCCTCGAGGCGACGGCCGAGGCCGCGCCGGCGCGCCGGTTCTTCCAGCTCTACAAGCGCGGCGATGAGGCCTATGCCGATGATTTCATCCGCCGCGCGATCGGTGCCGGCTATGAGGCGTTCTGCTACACGGTGGATTCGGCGGTTTATTCCCGCCGTGAGCGCGACATCACCAGGCGTTTCGCCAAGCCCTGGCGACGGGGTGGGGCGGGGATGCAATTTCAGGCCGCCCTGAGCTGGGACGAGATCAAGCGTTTCAAGGACAATCACGCGATGCCCCTGATCATCAAGGGAATCGCGACCGCCGAAGATGCGGTGATCGCCTGCGAGCATGGGGTCGAAGGGATCTATGTCTCCAATCATGGCGGGCGCCAGCTCGATCATGGTCGCGGCACGCTTGATGTGCTGCCCGAGATCGTGAGCGCGGTGGCCGGCCGCGCGCGAATCTTCATCGATGGCGGATTTTCTCGCGGCAGCGACATCGTCAAGGCGCTGGCGCTCGGGGCGGAGGCGGTCGGCATCGGGCGGCTCTATTGCTACGGCCTTGCTGCGGCGGGGGAGGCCGGTGCGCTCCGCGTGCTGGAGCTGCTCGAGATCGAGATGATCGAATGCCTGGCCTTGCTCGGCCTGACGAGCACCGCCGCGCTCGACCGGAGCTATGTGCACGCGGCAGCGCCGGTGACCGAGCCGCATGTCATGAGTGCCTTTCCTTTGCTGCGTCTGCCACGGTGAGATTTCAGCGATCATGGGGGAGAAGATGCGCGCCGGCTCTTACGATCTCGATATCGTTGTCCAGGGCTATCCCGGAAAGTCGGTCTGCCATGGCGGACTCGGCTGGAGCACGATCGCGCTTCTGCGCGGTGAGGGCCGCGTTGCGCTCATCGATGTCGGCTCCTTCGCCCAGCGCGGCCTGATCCGCCAGCGGCTTGAGGCGCGCGGGCTGTCGCCCGCCGATGTGACGGATGTCATCCTCACGCATTCCCATTGGGACCATTCGGTGAACTGGGTGATGTTTCCCAAGGCGACCACCTGGATCGGCGCCGACGAGCTCGCCTGGTCCGTGGCGCAGCCCTGGGGGCACAACACGGTGCCCGAGCTTTATGTGCGCGCGCTTGATCAGGATCCGCGCACGCGGCGGATTGCACCGGGCGAGACGATTCTTCCGGGCATGACGGCCGCTGCTGCCCCCGGCCACACCCCCGGCCATCTCTTCTTCATTCTGTCCATGGCGGAGCATGATATTCTCTTCACCGGCGATTCCGCCAAGAATCGCGCCGAGCTTCTCTCGCTCACCGCGGACATGACCTATGATCCTGCCGTGAGCCGCCGCTCGATGGAGACGATCTGGGAACATTGGCGTCGTCGCCCCGGCACGCTTCTCGTTCCCGGCCACGATGTTCCGATGCGGCTTGAGAACGATGTCCCGGCCTATATCGGCGCGCGCGAAGCCGCGATCTCCTCCTGGTTCGAGAACGACCTCGATCGCACCACGCTCTTTTCGCTTACCCTCCCTCCGGCTGCGTCAACGCGCGCAGCGGCGGAGTAGCCTCGCGGCAGGCTTGCGCCTGCCTACTCCGCACCTGCGATTGCTGACGACCGGCGCGCCGGATAGGGCAGGGTGCCTCCAGAGCACAACAGGACGACCAGGAGGAGAGAGAAGGACCAGCAATTTGTGTTAATGGAATCACATGCTTGCGTGCAGTCATGGAGCCATGGCTTCGGCGAGGGAAGGACGGGCAGGCCGGACGCGGCACAGCAACAAGCCGGTGCGGGCCGGCGCAGCTAAGGAACCTCTCCAGATCCGCATTCCGGTTGGCATTAAACGGACCTTTAAGGCGCGTGCCGCTATACGTGGGATGGAACCGCACGAGCTATTCGTCGAAGTTTGGAAATACTATGAGGAAGGCCATCCGGAGGCCGATCAAACCGGGACGGACAGGGGAAACCGAAGCGGATGAGCAAGAGGCATCAACCGGACCCTGTGGCGGAGTTCAGAGTAGCCATTGGCAGCCAGCGCTTCGGAACCATTCTGGCGGATCCGCCGTGGCAGTTCATCAATCGCACCGGCAAGGTCGCGCCGGAGCACCGGCGCCTGTCGCGCTACGGCACGATGACTTTCGACGAGATTGCCGCCCTTCCGGTGGCGGAGGCGGCTGCCCCGGTCGCTCACCTTTATCTCTGGGTGCCGAATGCCCTGCTGCCCGAGGGCCTGCGGGTGCTGGCTGCCTGGGGGTTCACGTACAAGTCCAACATCGTCTGGCATAAGATCCGGAAGGACGGTGGTCCGGACGGGCGTGGTGTCGGTTTCTATTTCCGCAACGTCACCGAGCTGGTCCTGTTCGGCGTTCGTGGCAAGGGAACGAATGCCAGAACCCTCGCTCCCGGCCGGCGCCAGGTCAATTTCCTGGCAACCCGGAAGCGCGAGCATAGCCGGAAACCGGACGAGCTCTATGACATCATTGAGGCTTGCAGCTTCGCCCCCCGGCTGGAGTTGTTCGCCCGGGGCGTCCGCCCCGGATGGACCGTCTGGGGCAACCAGGCCGATGAGGACTACACGCCCACATGGCAGACCTACGCCCACAACTCCTCGACCGACCGGCAATGGGTCCTAGAAGTCGGCAACTAACAGCTTCTGGCCACCCATTGCCAGTTGGCTACCGTAGCGGGCGATCCTGAAGGTCGATTTCCCGGAAGCGGGGGACGAACTGGTGGCCGCACTGAGTGAGGCCACCATCCCCATCGAGGAGATCATTGCTGGCGGCGGCGAGCACCCGGGAACGCAGCGTCTTCGCAAGGCGTTGACCAGGCTCAGGTGGCCAAAATTTACCTTCGAGGTCACGCGACTCATCAATGGTGAGGCCAAGGAAAGCCAATCCCATGAGATTGACCATGTCCGGACATTCGATAACGGCGCGCGGATCGCACTCGAAATCGAATGGAACAACAAGGATCCTTTCTACGATCGTGACCTTGAGAATTTCAAACGATTGCATGCCGATGGGGCCATATCGATCGGCATCATCGTGACTCGCGGGAAGGCGCTCCAGGACAGCATGCGGGACCTGGTTCGCAGATTCGTGGACGAACGAGAGATCCAGACCCTCGAAGAGTTGAAGGAATGGGGATACGAACCAACAGCAAAGCAACGGCGGGAAATCACAGAGCGAATGTCGCGTCCAAGAAACCCGCTGACTTTCCAAGAGGCGTTTACGAGCGTCTTCGTCGGAAGCAAGTTTGGAGAAGCGACAACGCATTGGCGCAAGCTGGAGGACCGAGTCCACCGAGGGGTCGGGAATCCCTGTCCTTTGGTGCTCATTGGGCTTCCGCCCTCCATCGTTACCTTCCACGAAGGCAAGGAAGCGCTGGCAGAGGTCGCGGCAGCGGAGGATGAGGCGGATGCTGAAGCTGGGGCAGCTCGAACTTAGATGTGTGTCGCGCCTTCGGTTGCCGCGGACCGGACCTGCGGTGCGGTGCTGAAACGCTCGGCAAGTTTGCCGAGCAGGTCCTTCATCGCCGCCTCCGCGGCTTGAGAGAGCGCATCGGCTCCCCTTCCGCAGCCGATCCAGCCGCCGGCTGAACCTTCGCCTGTCCCGGAGGCGCTGGCTTGCAGCAATGTGCCTTTGGGCCATGTTGCGATGAGCCTTGCGTCCAGCGTGATTTCAGCCTCTGGGGCGGCCAGGAAGAAACCCTGAGAAAAGCTGAGCTGGTGGCGGATGTCTTCCCCGGTGATCGCGATCTCGCCCGCATAACCGAGAGAGGCAAGATCCTGAGCCGGCAAAGGGTGATCAACGGGTTCGATTTCCGCGGCGATATTTCGGAAGATCCCGGCGGCTGCCTCTCTGAAAGACGTCGTCAGATCGAGATGATAGGTATCGATGGGGCAAACGATGCCGTCGGGACGGAAGGTTGCCTGGTACGCGCGTGGATCGACGTAGAGCGCCCATTTGCCCGCAGCCTTCGCCGTTTCAGGGGAAGGGGCGCCGGACTCGGCAACATTGGCCGTCTGCACAGGATAGCTGCAACCACCGAGGGCGAATGCTGACACAAAGGCGAAGAAAGCAAGTTTCTTCATAAGAGAGCCTTGTTTTCCTTCGTGGATCGCAATGACCGAAAACGGAATCACCGGAGGTCCGAACACGTGATGAAACAATGACCGGGAGCGGAATGGGCGAGTGCAAACAAGTATATCCCATTCTGGTGCACTGACTCAAACGGACGCGACAGGCAACCTGTGGAGCTTGGCCAAGATGGAGGCGGCGGAGGCGGTCCAGACGAACGGCTTGGGGTTGGCGCTGTGTTCGGCGAGGTGGCAGTTGATTGCGGCCTGAAGATCTGTGATCGAGTGGAAGCTGCCGCGGCGGATGCGCTTCCTGGTCAGGGTCAAGAAGAAGTTCTCTAAGGCGTTGAGCCGGGAGGCCGAGGTGGGCGTGACAGGGAAGGTCCAGGGCGGGTGCCGCCGCAGCCAGGTTTGCCCCGTCGGATGCTTGTGCGTGGCACAATTGTCGATGACTGCGTGGATCGAAATCCCGGCCGGCCCTTCGTGATCGACGGCATGCCACAAGTTGGCGCTTTCTCCCGCGCCACCGTCTTGGCCCGGATAAGCGGCTTGACGGGGGTACGCGTTTTGTCACGCGGCAGGCCACCCCCCCTTCCTCGGTGAAACGCTGCTGCTAGCCCCAGACGATCAGACGGTTGACATCCAGTTGGGCAGCAATCTGCTGCATCGTCCTTGCATCTGCCGATGCAAGGACGATCTGCGCTCGCTCGCTGTGCTTGCGCTGACGGTACCGGTGGGCTGACGATCGCCATCAGCCGATCGCGGTGATCGCGGGCCGGCTAGGACGCCACCGGCCCTGAGGACTGGAAAGCCGCGGCGTAACCTCGGAATGCGATGATTGGTTATCTGATTGCCCGCTTTGTCGATGAACTGCGGGCCGGCGGGGCGCTGGGTGGGGCGCCGGCATCGGGATCAAGGCTTCGCAGCGCATAAACCGCCGCGCGTTCAACATGCTCACGGCAGGCCTTCCAGGCATCATCAGGATTGTTTCCAAGCACTGCCGCAAATATTTCCTCCATTTCGCGCGCCGATTCTTCCCGGCGGCCGGGCATCGACATGCTACGAGCCCTGAGGAGAAAGATCCGGCCGCTCAAAGGGCGGAGCGTCGCGGAAATGATCTCGTTCTGCGCTCCCGCGAAGATCACGTCATAGAAGCGGGCCGTGGCGTGTAGCCTGCTGATGCCGTGGTCGTGTTCGGAGGCCCGCCGGTAATTGGCTATCGCCGCGGTCAGGAGTTGGCGGTCCTTGTCGGTAGCGCGTTCGACGAAGAGAGAGCCGGCCAGCGCCTCGAGTACCGCCCTGACCTCATAAATCGAGCGCACCGTCGCTTGGTCCAGACTCGCCACCGACAGACCTCGATGGGGAGTGCTGACGACGAACCCCTCGGCCTCCAGCTGCCGCAACGCCTCCCGCACCAGGGTTCGGCTGACTCCCAGCATGTCGCACAATTGCCGTTCGACCAGGCGGGAGCCCTGCGGCAGGCGTTGGTCACAGATTGCTTCCCGCAGGCGTTCCACGACCTGATCCCGCAAGGTCACGACGGGGCGGGCGATTCGGAGCGAGTTCGTTGGCATGTCCGTGCTCGTATCAGGCGCAACGCGCTGATTCAAACCGGTTCCCATCGCCTCGCCCCTCAGGACACGCTGCCCTGAGGCCGTCATACGATTGGAGAACTTTCGCACGGACCCTACCCAGCCATCGGACCGGCCCGGATATATGCCCTCTCGCGCATGGCAACCAGGTGATTCAGATACTCCCCCGCCTCGGCGACGATTCCTTCAATAATGGCGGCAATGGGCTCGACACGGTCCACGAAGCAGGCGGCCGGCCCAAGCGAAACCAGACCGAACTCGGTCTCGCCGCCGCGGTACCATCGCTCCGCCACCAGGGACCCGGCAATCAGGTCCTTGAACTCCTCGTAGGTCTGGGCTCCGGCTTGCTCGCGTCGCCTCACCTCCCGCGCCGTGGCGTTGTCCAGGACGCGCCAGGCGCCGCCCATCTTAAGATTGCCGGCAAATACCACCAGCGAGCTCGTCTCATCGCTCTCGACCACCCGGCCCTTGTAGGCCGGATGGGCGGAAACCTCTTCGGCAGCGACGAGCCTGGTGCCCAGGGTCACGGCATCCGCGCCCATGGCAAGCGCCGCGAGCAACTGCCGGCCAGTGCCGATGCCGCCGCCAACAGAGAAGGGAATATGCAGCCTGCCGACGGCCTGGGCGGCGGCGAACATCGCAGGGATGTTGGTGTTCACACCGGGATGACCGCCGCACTCCATGCCCACGATGGTGATAGCATCGACGCCAAGACGTTCCGCCGTCACTGCGTGACGAAGCAAGGGGACCTTGTGGATGACAACCGCGCCGGCTCTCTTGATTTCCCGGATGAGCTCATCGGATGGCGCCCTTCCCGCCGTCTCGAAGCAGCGGACGCCATGCTCCAACGCCACATGCAGATAATCCATTAGCGGGATCGCCGTATGGCGCGAGGTCGAGAGATTGACACCAAAACTCTTGCCTTCGGTCAACCGGCTGCAATCATCAAGCGCTGTGTGCCATTCCGAAAGAGTTGCAAACGAGCGGGACGTCATGAAGCCCATGCAGCCGGCATTGACGACGGCGGCGACATAGGACGCATCGGAAAGCCACATCAGGCCACCAGCCAGGATGGGATGGCGGATTCCCAAAAGTTCGGTAATCCTGGTGCGGAAAAGGCCGCTTGCCCCGTCGGGGATGTTCATGGGCCAGGAACGCGCGGTCGATCGGTTACCACACCTTCCTGTTCGAGCTCGGTAATCTCCGCTTCCGAAAATCCAGCCTCCTGCAGTATCGAGCGATTGTCGGCGCCCAAACGATGGCAGGGTTCGCCAACCGATAATGGCTTTTGGGCGAATTTGAATGGAATCCCTTTGGCGGGATGGCCATCTATTGATGTCTGCAGGATAGCCGTGCTTTGCGCAAATTCTGGCGCCGCGACCAGGTCGGCCGCGCCGCGTACCGGCACGGAACCGCCATGAAAGACAACACGCCAACCCGAACCATCGGCTTCCAATTTCTCTGATGGCTCATTTGGGTCGTCGTTGCCGCGCCGCGGCGACGGCACTCCAGCGGCGGCGGCAATCAGTTCCTCGCCCAGCAGGAAGCTCGTCAATTCCCGCTGAGACAGATCAAGATGCGAACCGACACCAGTGCGGCGACGCTCATGCAAGGCCGCGATAATGGCGCCACTGGCAAAAAGGCAGACCACCTGGTCTGGATAGTTCAAATCGCGGCCACTGATGACGGGTCTTTCGCCGGCCCCGGTGAGGGCCGCCAGCCCGCTCATGGCCTCCAGGGTTGAGCCATAGGAGACCATGTCCCGATCGGGGCCATCCTCCCCCTGGCTTGAAATGCTGGCAATGATGAGCTTCGGGAAGCGACTGCGGAGGATTTTCGGTTCCAGGCTGAGCGAAGCCATGACACCGCGGCGGAAATTCTCCACGAGAATGTCCGCATCACTGAGAAGCCGGAACATCACCTTCTGTCCGCGCACGTCTTTCAAGTCCAGACAGAGCGAACGTTTGCCACGGTTCGTGAAATTGAAGAATGGCGATAGATTCCACCATTCGGTGCCCGGCACGGCCGCATCCCACCGGCGAAACGGATCGAGCGCGCCTGGACCCTCGATCTTGATAACGTCCGCGCCCAGGTCGGCAAGAATGGCGGATGTCCCAGCGCCGGCAGTGATCCAGCCAAGGTCAATGACCCGAATTCCGGATAGCGGGCGCTCAGGCAACACAGGAAACCTCCCAGGCGATGCGCGAACCGTCCCAGACAAGCGGCAGCTGCGGCGTTCCGTCAGAGAGCAGGAATCCACGTGCGATATACTGGGCGTCTTTCAGGAGTTCCTGAGGAAACAGCACGGGACCAATGGGGATACGCCGGCGTTGCGCATCTGTGGTGATTTCTCTCCGGGTGCGGGCGCGAAACCAGGGTTCAAGAATTCCAATGAGCCGCTTCCAGTTCTGACCCCGCGACATCATGGAACCAAAGCAGGCATCCTCCAGCCGCGGGTCACCCACCATCGCTCGCAGCGCCGGCCAGTCCTTGTCCTGATAGACGAGTGCAATGTGCCCGTCGCGCGCCGGCATGGTCACCCAGTGATTGCGCGGATTTCCCCGCTCTGGCGCTACGCCCAGCATCAAAAGGCTTGCTGGGAGTTTCCAGTTCAATGACACCGCCACATCGAACAGCGAGACATCCACCATCTCCTCGCCGCCAGCCAGCAGGGCCGCCAGCAATCCGGTATTGGCGGCCAGGCCGGCCGCATAGGCAAGCTGGTGGCCGGCCAGGCGCGCCGGCGGGCCACCGCTCTCTCCAACAAGCCCGAGAAGACCACTGAGCGCGAGGAGTGAAAGCTCGGTTGCGGGTGCGTCGCGCTCCGGCGCAAAGGTCGATATCCGCACCTTGACCGGAATTGACTTCGCCTCTTGCGCCAAAAGCTCCGGAGTGCCAATCGCGGCGTCATACGGTCCGGTCACCAGGGACTTGCCGCGGTTCAGGAACACATCCAGAGCTGACCGGCCGTCCGGCAAGAGCGGTGGCGCCAGGGCGAAAGGTTCACCCTCAGGCGATCGGGGTCGATGCACGAGGGCTCCGTAACCCGCGCAGAGCTTGGCGGCCATGGAAATGGCCAACGCATGAGGCCATGACCCCGAGAGCGCACCCAGGTCAAGGATGCGCTTACCTGCGAGCGGAGTCGGCACCCGCTAAATCCCCTGTCCCGGATTCTTCTGGCCCCGCGCGAACCGTGCACCGCCTTCGGCCTGGGCAGTGGTCCGCGTGCGAATGGTCTGGTTGACCATTTGCCCGTGATTCATGGCTTCGCGCCAATTGGTGATGAAAGCCGGGATCCGATCCAACGCCTTCTTGGCTTCCTCAAGGGCTGCGGCATCGAAGCGCACCAACTGCTGTGCCAAGGCGTGTGCGCGAGGCAACAGCGCGTCGGGCTCGACACACTCGTTCACCATACCCCATTCGAGAGCCGTCTTGCCGTCGATGCGATTGGTGGTGAGCACCAACCAGGCGGCTTGCTTGCGGGTGATGCCGGACAGCTGGATGGCCGGCCCGGCCATGCCGGGATAGGTCGCAAATCCCATCTCCGGACAACCAATAGACGCTTTCGTACTGGCAATGGCGAGGTCGCAGACATTGATGAGGGTCGCCCCGCCTCCGAGCGCAATGCCATTGACGGCCGCTATGAAGATGGCCGGATGGACACGGATGGCGAGATTGACCTCAATCCACTCGTCTGGCCCGCTATCGTTGCCCTGCGCGCGATCCTTCTCCCGTTCTTTCAAATCCATGCCTGCGCAAAACGCAATGCCGGTTCCGGTCAATACAATCGCCTTGGCCTTGCCTCGCTGCGACGCAAAGGCATCCAGCAGCGCGGCCCGGCTTACGCGGTCCATCGCGTTCCGCTTGTCCTCACGATTGATGCGAATTTCCGCCCAGCCTTCATGTTCGGTGACCAGTATGGTACCGTGCATCGGTCAGGCCTCCATCGGGCCGAACTGCGGCAAGACGAACCCTTGGGGGCCGCCGGCGAAGCGCACTGATAACTTCATACCGATTTTCGCATCCTCGATCTTCATGTCGACCAGATTGGTTAAAAGGAATGGCCCCTCGGGCAGCTTTACCATCGCGACCGGATAAGGCATTTCATCCTTCATGCCGGCGAAATAGTTCTGGTGGAATACCACGAACGACCAGAGCTCGCCCTTGCCCGAAGCGGAGATCCACTCCCATTTCGGCCTGCCTGTAAACGGAGAAACGGGAGCAGGCGGGAAAAAGCATTTCCCCGTTTCGGTGCAGCGCTGGATGAGAAGCCTGTGCTCCTTCGCTGCCTCCCAGAAGGGCCTGTTCCAGTTGTCCACTACGGGTTTTGGACGGGTCTCCAGGCTCATGCAGCCCTCCGCAGAATAGCACTTTGTGCGATGTTGGTCGCGCAGATGTATTGCATGGCTTGTGCGTTCGGTATTTGCCGCTCGCCGCATTCATGTCGTAGCTGCCGAACGCACTCGGCAATGATGCCCCAGCCCTGCATGTAGCTGTCAGAAAGATGGCCGCCAGATGTATTGGTCGGCCACCGACCGCGGCCGAGTTGCAGTGTGCCGCCGCGGACGAATTCTCCGCTTTCACCCTGTTTGCAGAAACCCAGCCCTTCCAGGCTGAACATCACGGTCGGAGTAAAGTTGTCGTAGATTCCAAGCCCCTGGATGTCGTTGCGTCCCAGGCCGGCGCGATCATAGACGCTCCGACAGGCGCTGAGACTCGGGTACCAGAAATCGTCAGGTGGTGCGCTTCCGTAGTGGAATGCATCCTGTCGCGCATAACCCGACAGCAGGACCGGCGGTTTGCGCAGATCCTTGGCGCGCTCGGCACTCGTCATAATCCAGGCGACCGCCCCGTCATTGATAAGACAGTAGTCCAGGAGCTTAAGGGGCTCGCAAATCGGGCGGGCATTGGCATGATCTTCAAGCGTGATGGGCCGGCCATGCATTACTGCGACTGGATTGAGGCAGGCATGGCTGCGGAATGCGACTGAAACATGCCCAAGGTCGGTGTGTGTCGTACCGAATTGATGCATATGCCGTCGCCACATCATGGCGTGGATTGCCCCCGGGCTGGTCATTCCCCAAGGCGACCACTGGCTATCGCCGCCTCCGTAGGTCATCCGCACGCTGCGGCCGTTATTTCCATAGACAAGAGCGACGGTTTTGGCAGCGCCCGTGGCAATGGCCTGGGTGGCCAACGCCATTGAAACTCCCGAAAACCGGCCAGGCGTTTCGGTCAGAAGACAGTATTGCGGATTGATTCCCATCATCTCCGCAAACCGCTCGTAGCTTGGAATTCGATTGACGATGAGACCGTCGATGTTGGATGGCCTCAGGCCAGCGTCGTCCAGCGCCTGGTTCAGTGCGTCACAGCCCAAGCCAAAGCTGTCGGTTTCGGGAAAATTTCCGTACTGGGTGGTTCCGATGCCGACAAAGGCGACCTTGTCCCGGAGTGCCCAGGGAGTGCTGATAACAGGTGCGGCCAAAGCAGTGTCGGGCGGTGCCGTCATGAAAGGCTCCTTTGTACTCATTCGGGGATGGGCGCCACTGCGAGAGCGGCATTTGGTTCGATGTAATACCGTTCCTTTACAAAGCTTGCTGCCACGAGACTGATGACGGCGGTAACGGCGAGATAGGCGGCAATCAGAAATCCGTGCGGATCTCGCGCGAACAGCGCCGTGGCAATGAAAGGGGCGATACCGCCACCAATTACCGACGCAAACTGATAGCCTATTGAGGACCCGCTGTACCGGAGCCGTGCCGGGAATGCCTCGGCAATCAGGGCGCCTTCCGCACCATACTGGATACCATGTGGCAGGAATGCGAGAACGATGACCAGGGTGATGACAACTGGAGAGCCGGTGGCAAATCCCGCGAAATAGATGAAGCTCATGATTCCCGTCAGCACGACACCCGCCATGAAGACCCTCTTGCGACCCAGCCGATCCGCCAATGCGCCGGCAATCGGCACAGTCACGCATTCGGCACAAAGACCGGCGAGTACCGCGGCCAGAATGAAGTTCCGGCTGAACCCCCAGTAATGAACCGCGAATGTAAATACATATACGGAATAGATGATGAAGCTTGCCAGCTCGGAAACGCGCAGAAACATGACGGCGACGATTTGTCGCCACATCGTTCGAAGCGCTTCGAGAAGAGGCTTGCGCGCCATTCGCTGCTGGTCGCGGATCTCCCGAAAAACGGGCGTCTCCTCTAGGCCGAGCCGGATCCAGAGCCCGACAATGACCAGCAGGAAGCTGGCAACGAAGGGGAGCCGCCAGCCCCAGGTCATGAAGGAATTACCCGTGAAATAGCTCGCAGCCATGATGGCGAGGTTCGCCGCCAGGGTGCCTGCCGGAACGCCAATCTGCGGCCAGCTCGCGAACACGCTGCGCTTCTCGCCTTTGGCCCATTCCATGGCAACCAGAATGGAGCCGCTCCACTCCCCGCCGACCCCGATCCCTTGCAGCATCCGCAGGACGCACAACGCAACCGCGCCCCAGATACCGATAGAGGCATAGGAAGGCACGAACCCGACCAGGAACGTGCCGGCACCCATCAAGAGCACAGTCGCGACCAGTGCGCTCTTGCGGCCGATACGGTCGCCGAAGTGGCCGAACATCAGAGCTCCCAGCGGCCGAGCGATATAGCCCACCGCGAACACCGCGAAGGCGCTGAGCACGCCGACGGTGGGATCCGATTTCGGGAAAAAGATCTGCGAGAAGACCAAGCCGGCGCAGAGGCCGTAGAGGCCGAAATCGTACCACTCAATTACCGTCCCTACCGTGCTGGCGACGACCGCCCGCCGGCGGAGCTTCTCGATATCGTCGGCCAAGCCGCCCGACGCGGGATGGTGTGTCGCTGTGCTCGTCATAGGCCCGCTCCCTCCTCTGGGGCGCCTCACTCCTACGGGCGCCGCTGTAGTTTTGTCATATGGCATACCATCATACAATCAGAGTCAAGTAGGTGGGCGGTGAGAACCTTGTGCTGCATTGCAAAAAACGAGTCTGCCCAGACCAAATGCTCCGAGGTGAGGGCTTGGCTGACAGGCCAGCATGCGTCCGCGCGGCCAACGGCTGCAGCCGGCGTCGGGTTATCCCAAACCGGCCAAACCTCGACTCCCCGCCAGGCCATCGCCGAATTCCCGGTCCACAGAGTCAAAGCGATGGAGTCAAAGCGATGGTCATGGCCTGCTTTGCATCCCCTGTGGCGCCGCGCTACGTCGGGCAAATCCAGGAGGTCATTCGTCTGGGCAGGACCGCTTTGAATCGTGGGGACGGGCCCCAGAGCCATTTGGTTCGGCCTGGCTCACGCGAACCGTGCTCTCTTTGTTTTTGCGTGCATCTTCACGCGATCAGCCGATATCGGCTGATCGCGATCTGCTCTATTTGTTTGGTCCCGGAGTGTGATGGCGCAAACGCATCCCTGACCTGTCAGGAGGCGGATGCCTTGTGGCAAGCGTTCTTCACGGCAGCGCCCTGATGCCGCAGCGAATTCGAACCGAACTCAAAGCGGCGAAGGCGCCGGCCCGCCTCCTCGCCATCCAGTATGGTCTCAATGTCGAAAACCTTCCTGAGACGGCGCAATCGCGCGAGGCCACCGATGTTCCCATGGGACCGAAGCCGAAACAGCACGGTCCTGATCCCGGCCGCGGAAGCCGTCATCGTTGAGTTCTGAAGTCGGACATTCCTGCCATCGGATGACGTCTGCGGCTGTCTGAAGGACCCCATTCCAAACCTGAGCCGAAGTGCCCAGCATCGCAGCCTCCAACGCCACGGCATCTCCCACCTTCCGGCCGGTGACACAACGGAAAGGCGCAGGGGTTCAAAATTTACGATGTTGGCTATATCCACATCGGGAGCATTGAACACGTTCATGCAGACGGAAAACTCATCATGTTTCTTACCATACGACCGCATCCCGAAATTCACTTGCGTTGAGTTCCACGCCCGCAACAGAAAAATCGAAGGTGCTGCTTTCCTCAGAAACGTCATCGCGGCCTTTCCTTACAAGATACACTAGGCCCCGACCGATAGCGGCGTGGCCTTCGCCGATCCACCCAAGAACCAAGAGGGACCAGCCTGGCGCTTTCTCGGACCGCACATCGCCGATCGCGTTTGTCTCGACCATGGCGTCGAATATCGACTGACGAAGCCTTATCATCCCTGGCGCAACGCTCACGCCGGGCGAATGAACCGAACGGGCAAGGAAGCCACCGCCAAACTCTTCCACTATGAGGACGTGGAGAGCCTCGAGGCCCGCCTGCCCAGCGTCGTCGCGGCCTACAGCTTCGCCAAACATCTCAAGGCGCTGAAACGGAAAATGCCCTTCCGGAGCACTTGTGATGCCTGGAAATCCAATCCATCAGCGCTCAAGATTGACCCGCACCACCTCATCCAGGGACCACGCAGATGAACGCGCAATGGGCTGATGTCTGTGCAGAGCACCGGCTGCCAGTGGCGCGTGATGCCGAAAGACCTGCCGCCGCGCAGCAGGGGCAACCATTATTTTTGCCGCGGGCAATGGGACGGCACGCTCGAGCGTGCTACACGATATGCTTTACGTACGTTGCCGCGAGCACGCCGATCGCAAGGCCAGTCCGACGGCGGTGATCATCGACAGCCAGAGCGTCAAGAGCCCGGGAAAAGGGGCGTTGGATTGATGCGCCGGGCTTCGATGGCGGGAAGAAGATCAAAGGCAAGAAGCGGCACGTCCTCGTCGATACGCAGGGTCTGCCGATGAGCGCCATCGTCTCTGCGGCCGATATCCAGGATCGCGACAGCGGCGTGCTGGTGATGACGATGTCGTTCGGGAATGGTCTCGTATACCCCGGCTGGGCGTCCGTCCGGCTGATGCTGCGAAGGCACTGCCGTGCCTCATAATGTTGTTGGACCAACTCTAAAAACCACAGATCGACCGGTGCCACGGGCTGATCCGGCGGTGGCTGGCGATCGATGGCGCGGCGCCCTCGGCGCGCCAAAGGACGTGGATTCTCCAGGCGGGCAGGGCGCGTCCTCTCGCTCGAACCGCGTTTGCCCACAGGGGGTCCACATTTGGTAGCCATGCCGCCGGAGAATACCGGATCAGCTGTTGATATCATTGGAGAGAATTTCTGGCTGGGGCGGGAGGATTCGAACCTCCGAATGGCGGAACCAAAATCCGCTGCCTTACCACTTGGCTACGCCCCAACAGGGTGGCGCGAATACTATGCGAATCGGTCGAGCGTGGCGAGCCGCCCTTCGCCGACCCTGAGCACCTCTGCCCGTCCCCCAAGGGGTCGAAAGGGCTCTGCGTCGGTGCCGGTGAGCAGAATTTGGGCGTCGTGGCTGGCGAGAATCGCGAGCAGCGCGCCACGCCGGGCTGTATCGAGATGAACCGCCGGCTCATCGAGCAGCAGAAGCGGCGTGAAGCCTCGGCGCTCCGCGACCAGCGCCGCATGCGCGAGCACGACCGCAAGCAGCAGTGCCTTCTGCTGCCCCGTGCTCGCCCGCACCGCGGCCGCGCCGCTCGCGGCGTCGCGGATCGCAAGCTCGCTCCGATGCACGCCAAGGCTCGCGCCACCCGCCTCGCGATCCGCCGCCCGCCGCTCGGAGAGCGCGTGCGCCAGCCATTCCTCGACGGAAAGCGCGGGCGTGCACGCAAGCCGTTCGGCGATCGGGCACGTCAAGGCGAGCTCAGCGAGCGGGAGGCCTGGCGCGGCTGCGGGCAGTATCCGGTCAAGCCGTGCGAGCACGAGGCTCCGTGACGCGGCCACGGCAACCGCATGGCGGGCCATCGATTCCTCGATCGCGGCGAGCCAAGCAGGATCGGCATCCGGCCGGGAGAGGAGCCGGTTGCGTCCGCTCATCGCCGTCTCGTAAGCGGCAAGCTCCCGTGCATGTCCGGGCTCGAGCGTATAGACCAGGCGGTCGAGGAAGCGCCTGCGGCCGGCCGGCCCCTCGTAAAAGAGGCGGGCCATCTCCGGGGTCAGCCATACCATGGCGACCCTCTCGGCAATGGCCGCCTGGCTTGCCGGCTCACCGTCCAGCCGCAGCACGCGCCGCTCTGCGGCTCCGCCCGGCGAACCCTTCGGCAAGGCTTCCGGAACGGTCCCGGTCGCGACCTCGATCCTGCCGTGGCTCGGATGCATGAAGCGGCCGGCAACCGCCCAGCTTCCGTCCCCGCCTGTCTGCTCTGCCGGGGCCCGGCGCGCCAGCTCGCTCAAGCGCGCGCCCCGAAGGCCCCGGCC
>DASZQO010000285.1:0-2522 GCA_035549615.1 Acetobacteraceae bacterium | reverse complement strand
TCGCCGCCACCTTGGCGGGCGTGGTGAGGAAGGGGATCGCGAAGCCCTCGTCCGGCCGCTGGTCGCGCAACAAGGGCGCCGGCCCGGGGGCGGCGGCCGAGAGCAGGAGATCGAAGCGGGTGAAGGCGCGCGCGGTCATGGCGATCAGATCCGTCCGCCTCCGCTGGGCGGCAAGATAGTCCGCCGCGCGGATCAGACCGCCCGCCAGCACCCGCACCCGGAAGGTGCGCGAATATTCCGAAAGCCGGGTCCGCAAATTCGCCTCGTGCAGCGCATAGGCCTCGGCCGAGAGAATGACGCGGCCAACCGCGTTGTATTCCTGCACCGCGGGCAGGCTCGCCTCCTCAACCCGGCAGCCGAGCTCCGCAAGACGCCGCGCCGCGGCCGCGATTGTCTGAAGCATCTCGGCGCTCGCCGGCACGTCCCGCTCATGGAAATGACGGAGCAGGCCGACCCGGAGACCCTTCACCGGCAGGCCGAGCGCGCGCACGTAGGATTCCTTCGGCACCGCCATGGAGGCGGGATCGGCCGGATCATGCCCGGCGAGCGCATCGAGCAAAATCGCGCAATCCTCCACGGTCCAGGCCATCGGGCCCGCCGTATCGAAGCTCGGCGAGAGCGGGATCATCCCGCGCCGCGAGACGAGCCCGGGTGTGGGCTTGAGGCCGGCGGTGCCGCAATAGGCAGCGGGGATGCGGATCGAGCCGGATGTGTCCGAGCCGAGCGCGCCCAAGGCCAGGCCGGCCGCCACCGCCGCACCCGCGCCTGATGAGGATCCCCCGGTGAAGCGCTCGGTATCCCAGGGATTGCGCGCCGGCGGCCAGGGCAGATCGAAGGCCGGGCCGCCGATCGCGAACTCATGGGTGGCGAGCTTGCCCAGCCCCACCGCGCCGGCCTGCGCAAGCCGCCGCACCGCGTCGGCATCCGCCTTCGGCACATTCTCGGCGAGCAGGCGGGAATGGGCGGTCGTGCGGATGCCCGCCGTTTCGTAGATATCCTTGTAGGCGAGCGGAATGCCGCGAAGGCGGCCACGCTTGCCCGCCATCACCGCCTTCTCCGCCGCCCGCGCCTGCGCCAGCGCCTGGCGGGCGGTCACCGTGATGAAGGCGTTGAGAGCGGGATCCAGCCGCTCGATACGCGCGAGCACGGCGCGGGTAAGTTCGACGGGCGAGAGCTTCTTCGCCGCGATCAGGCGAGCGGCTTCGGCGATGGTGAGGGGCGCGGAATCGTCTCCGCTCATCGGGGGGGCGGAGATGGCCGGAAGGTGAAGGCGAAATCGTCCGCGATCGGCCGCTCGCGCGGGATCGCCGCGATCAGCGCGGCCATCTGCCGCCAGGTCAGCACCAGGTCCGCGAGCTGGCCCGGATTGAGCGCGAGTCCCGCCCGCGCCACCATCTGCTCCATTTCCAGAGGCGTGACAAAGATGCCGTTGCTCGCGGGACGAACGGGCATACCAGTCTCAGGGCAGCCCAGGCGCGCCGGGCCCTTCCCAAAAGCCAAAAGTCGTTACGTGGAAAACCTAGCCAGTCGCGGCAACCCCGGCAAGCGGCTCAACCCTTGCTTCCCTGGGCTCAAGGCGCCGCCCGCTCTCGGCATCGAAGACATGCAGATGCGCGGAGGGAAGCGTCACCCGGAACATTTCGCCCAGAGGCGCGGCACCGGCCAGCTTGACCACGAGCCCTGTTCCATCCGCGAGCCTGCCGTGCAGCAAGGTCTCCGAGCCCAGCGGCTCGACCAGGTCCACCGCGAAGGCCATGCCATTTGCATCAAGGAGAACATGCTCGGGGCGGATGCCCAGGATCAGTTCCCGTCCCTCCGGCCCGGCATATCGCCCATCCGCGAAAGGAATCACCGGCCCCGAAGCAGGCACTGCGGCGTGGCCGTCCCGGGCCAGCTTGGCGGGAAGAAAGTTCATCGCCGGCGCACCGATGAAGCCGGCAACGTAGGTGTCCGCGGGGCGGGTGAAGACCTCCATCGGGGTTGCGACCTGCACCGCACGCCCGGCCCGCATCACCACCAGCCGGTCGCCCAGCGTCATCGCCTCGACCTGGTCGTGCGTCACATAAAGGCTGGTGATCCCGAGCCGCCGCTGCAGCCGGCGGATCTCTGCGCGCATCTGCACGCGGAGCTTGGCATCAAGGTTGGAGAGCGGCTCATCGAAAAGGAAGAGTTTTGGCTCGCGCACGATCGCGCGGCCCATGGCGACACGCTGGCGCTGCCCACCCGAGAGCGCCCTTGGCTTGCGCGCGAGCAGAGCATCAAGTCCCAGCATCTGCGCCGCCTCAGCCACACGCTTCTCGATCTCGGCGCGCGGCAGCCGGCGGATTTTGAGCCCATAAGCCATGTTGTCGAAGACGCTCATATGCGGGTAGAGCGCATAGTTCTGGAACACCATGGCGATGTCGCGCTCGGCCGGGTCGCGGCGGGTCACGTCCAGCCCATCCAGCACCACCATCCCCGCGCTCGGCTGTTCGAGCCCGGCGACCAGGCGCAGCAGGGTCGATTTGCCGCAGCCGGAAGCG
>DASZQO010000284.1:0-4464 GCA_035549615.1 Acetobacteraceae bacterium | reverse complement strand
CCTGCGCTCCGCCACAAGCGCCTCAGCCGCGGCGATCTCCGCCTGCACGTCGTTGGCCTCGGCCACCGCGGCCTCCGCCTGATCGCGCTTCGCCAGGGCCGCGTTCGCGGCATCCACCGCATCGTCGCGCGCCTGCTGGCTGGTCGCCCCGACCGGAAGGGCGAGCTGGCGGTGCTCGTTCTCCGCCGCCTGGGCATAATCCGCCGCCGCCGCTGCCGCCGCCGCCTTCGCGGCCGCGAGTTCCGCCGGGTAGGAGGTCCGGGCGATCTCCAGATCCTGCTCCGCGCTTGCGAGCTGGCTTTGGGCCAGCTTGAGCCCGGCCTCCGCCTGGTCACGCGCGGCGATGTAGGGGCGCGGGTCGGTCACCACCAGAAGATCGCCCTTATGAACGAACTGGTTGTCGCCGGCATGCAGCGTGATCACAGTCCCGGCGACCTGGGGCGCCATCGCCACCGGATGCCCGTCCGTATAGGCATCATCGGTCGTGACGATCCCCGCCCCGGAGAGCACCGTGTAATAAAGGCCCGCCGCAACCACGAGCAGCAGGGCAAGGCCCAGCACCGCCCGCCGGATCCTGGTTCCGGCCGAAGTCCGCACGGATCGTGTCGATCGAAATTCCGCCGGCTGCTGTGTTCCTTCCATGGCGGGGCAGAGACCCTTCTAGGACACGGGCGGCCTGGGCCTCAGCCCGGCCATCAACGAAACCTGCCGGCCGGCGCCGGCAAAGCATGCGCCCCGCGCCGGATGACAGGAAACGCTTCTCCCCCCGCCGCTGCCACCGGCATACATTTTCCTGATCTAGGAGCCTTCGCCGCCGACTGCAATCGTTGCGACTTTCTTCTTTCTTCCCCGCATTCCCTCGCCCGCCATTGCCCGGCAAGCTTGCCCCATGAAACGCGCGATCGCCGCCCTTCTCCTTGTCCTCTCGCCCCTTCTCCTCGGAGCTTTTCCCGCGGGGGCGGCCGGCCCTTCCGCTGCCCCCTCGGGGCGTCTCGTCCTCTACACCTCGCAACCGGACGCCATCGCCGCGGGGACGGTCGCCGCCTTCCGCGCCGCCGATCCCGCAGTCACTGTTGTCGTGTTCCGGTCGGGCACGACCCAGGTGATGAACAGGCTCGAAGCTGAATTCCTGGCCGGCCGCCCGCAGCCGGACGTCCTGCTGATCGCGGATGCGACGAGCATGGAACGTCTCAGGCTCGAGGGGCGTCTCGCGCCCGATCCGGAGGTGGATGTCTCCGCCTTTCCGAGATCGCTCTATGACCCGAACCGGACCTGGTTCGGAACCAAGCTCATCACCACCGGCATCATCTACAACACGAAAGCGCCCTTCATTCCCCGATCCTGGTCCGACCTTCTGAAGCCGGCGGCGAAGGGTAAGGTCGTGCTGCCGAGCCCGCTCTATTCCGGGGCGGCGCTGATCACGGCCGGCGCCTTCACCCAGGATGCGAAACTCGGTCCGGACTATCTCACCCGCCTCGCCGGCAATGGCGCCATCGCCGTCTCTGGCAATGGCGGGGTTCTCGCTGCGGTCGCGGGCGGAGAAAAAATGTTCGGTCTGCTGGTCGATTTCATGGCCCTTGGGGCGAAGAAGCAGGGCTCTCCCGTCGGCTTCGTCTTTCCGAAAGAAGGCGTGCCCACGGTCACCGAGCCGGTGGCGATCCTGAAAACCGCGAAAAATCCAGCGGCCGCGCGTGCTTTCGTGGCCTTCCTGCTCTCGGTGCGCGGGCAGGAGCTCGCGGCCCGGCAAGGCTTCCTTCCCGCCCGGCGCGGCATCGCCCCGCCGCGCTTCTATCCGCCGATGTCGGAAATCCGCCTGCTTCCGTTGGATATCGCCGCGATCCTCGCGCATCGGCGCGCGATCGAGGAAAATTTTTCCAACGCTTTCGGCGGATAGCGTGAACGATCCGGCCGCGCGCGCCGCGACGATCGCGCTTGCGCCCGTCCTTCTCCTGCTCGGGCTCGCAGTGCCAGTCGCGCTGCTCGTCGCAAGCGCGGCCGAGCCCGGGGCCTGGCGACATCTCCTAACCTCGCCCACATCTCTTCGTGCCATCCGCCACACGCTGCTCGCCGGCGGGGCGAGCGCGCTCCTCGCCGAGCTTCTCGGCGGCGGCTTCGCCCTACTCGTGGGGCTCGCCGACCTTCCGCGCCGGCGCACGCTCACCTTTCTCTTCCTTCTTCTGATGATCATTCCCGCGCAGGTCAGCGTCATCGCCTGGATCGCGCTCACCGGCCCCACGAGCCCCGTGCTTGGCCCTCTCGGCCTTGCCCCGCGCCCGGGCACGCCGCTCCCGCTCTATGGGCCGGGCGGCATCATCTTCTTGATGGGGATCGAGCATGCGCCCATCGTCTTCCTCATTGTCTCCTCAGGCCTGCGCGCTATCCCCGCCGCGATCCCCGAGGCCGCCGCCGCGTCCGGCGCGAGCCCCGGGCAAACGCTCAGGCGCATTCTCCTCCCGCTCGCCCTGCCCTCCTTCGCCGCCGGGCTTTCCGGCGCCTTCGCGGCCGGCATCGGCAATTTCGCGACCCCGGCGCTGCTTGGGATTCCAGGGCACTACATCATGCTGACGACGCTCATCTTCCAGCTCCTCTCGGGCTTCGGGCCGGACGAGCTTGGCAGCATCACAATGCTCTCACTCCTGCTCGGCCTCATCGCGCTGGCGGCCGTGGCTGCCGAGCAGGGCCTCGCCGCCGGCGCCCCGCTTGCCGGCGCGCGTCGCTCCACCCCGCCCTTCGCGCTCGGCGCCTGGCGATTTCCGACCGAAGCGCTCTGCTGGCTCATTCTCGCCATCCTGCTCTTTCTCCCGCTCATCTCGCTCACCGCCGCCGCGGCCACGCGCGCCTATGGCGAGAATTTCGGCCCTGCGACCGCCACGCTGGCCCATTTCCGCGCGGTGCTCCTCACCGAGCCGGCGACGCGGCGTGCCTTCCTCAATTCCACCCTGCTCGGCCTGCTTGCCGCCACGATGCTCGTCTTCCTCGCCGCCCTCGGCGCTCATCGGGCCCAAAGGAGCTCCCGAACGGGCAACCGGGTGGTGCGGCTCTCCCTCGCCGTGGCCGAGATCCCCTATGTCCTGCCCGGTAGCGCGCTCGGGATCGGCTGCATCCTGCTCTTCCTGAGGCCGATCCTCGGCTTTTCCCTCTACGACAGCTTTGCGATCCTGCTCATCGCCTATCTCATGCGCTTCTTCGCCCTCGCGCGGCGGCCGGTGCAGGCGATGCTCGGAAGCCTCGATCCTTCGCTCGAGGAAATGGCGGCGTCCCTCGGTGCCCCTTACCGGACCCGCCTCGCCCGCATCCTCCTGCCCGCGCTCGCGCCGGGCCTCGCGGCCGGCTGGCTCCTCGTTTTTCTCGGCATTTTCTCGGAACTGACCGTCTCCACGCTGCTGTGGTCCGAAGGCAACGAAACGGTCGGCGTGATGATCTTCAATCTCGAGCAGGCGGGCGAGCTTAACGAAGCGGCCGCGCTCTCGGCCATCGCGGTGCTGGTGACGCTCGCACTTCTCGCCACCGCCTCGCTCATCACGCGCGGCCGCGCGATTCTTCCCTGGCAGTCGTGAAAAATCGACGAAGCCGTGCGCGCTACGCCGCCCGCTTCAACCTGAGCTCCCCCCAGATCGCCGAGAGCGACGAGACGAGATGCTCGATATCCGCATCCGAATGGAGCGGCGTCGGCGTGATGCGCAGCCGCTCCGTGCCCCGCGGCACGGTCGGGTAATTGATCGGCTGGACGTAGATTCCATAGTCGGCAAGCAGAAGATCGCTGATCCGCTTGCAAAGCGCGGCGTCCCCAACCGGTACAGGCACGATATGGCTCGGGTTCCGCATATGGGGAACCCCAGCCGCGTCGAGCCCCCGGCGCACCCGCTCCACCCGCTCGCGATGGCGGGCGCGCTCGGCGCCGCTCTCCGTCAGGTGCTGCACTGCGGCGAGCGCGCCCGCTGCGATCGCCGGCGGCAGCGCGGTTGTGAAGATGAAGCCGGAGGCGACGCTGCGGATGAAGTCGCATATGGCCGCCGAGCCGGCGATATAGCCGCCGACGACGCCGAAGGCCTTGCCAAGCGTGCCTTCTATGATCGTCAGCCTGTCCATGACGCCCTCGCGCTCGGCGATGCCGCCGCCGCGCGGGCCGTAGAGGCCGACGGCGTGGACCTCGTCGAGATAGGTCATCGCGCCATGCTTCTCGGCAACGTCGAGGATGTCGCGGATCGGCGCGATGTCGCCATCCATGGAATAGACGCTCTCGAACGCCACCAGCTTCGGGACGTCGGGGCCGTATTCGCCAAGCAGCCGATCGAGATCCCTGGGATCATTATGCCGCCACAGTCGTTTTTCGGCCCTGCCGTGGCGGATGCCTTCGATCATCGAGGCGTGATTGCCCTCGTCGGAGAAGATCACGCAGCCCGGGATTTGGCTGCCAGCGTGGATAAGGACGCCCAGTTCGAAACATAACCGGAGGTGAACAGC
>DASZQO010000283.1:0-21285 GCA_035549615.1 Acetobacteraceae bacterium | reverse complement strand
AGTGAAAGCCGGCTGAGCTTTTCCCGAGAGTGACGCGAGAAAGCAAATCTTTCACTCATGACATGATCGCGGGAGCGTGGTGATCTCAAAATCGTCACGCTCCCCAAGCGGGATGGGCCCGTCCTCGCTTCCGCGCGCGTGACTCAGCCCTCCGGTTGAGCCAGCTCCGCTCATCACGGTCCAGGAGAGCGGGGGCGACTCTCGGTGCATGGAATTTCCTAGCCTTCGACGATGTCGATCGCCTGTTCTGGACAGAAATTCTTGACGATCCTCGCTCTCTCCATGAGCGCCGGCGGCACGATGCCATGGCCGATCGCACGGGCGATGCCGAGCATGTCCAACGCGAATATCTCTGGCAGGAGCGCATTGCAGAGAGCGTGCCCCTGGCAGCGCTCGCGGTTCACGTGTACCCTCATCACGGGTGGGGCGGATTTGTTTGGTGATTTGAGAATCATCTTCTTTCTCCAGCTCTCCTCGCAGAAATGCGGTTGCCTGCTCACCCTGGCCTATCCTGGCGCATGTCCCGTTTGACGGAACACGCCGCACCTTGTTCTGCCGGGCAGATTGACGCGCTCCCGGATCGCTCTGCGATCCCGTCATGCGCGATCGGCTCCAGAGCCTGCCTGGAAATGCGACTATCGCTTCCTTCCGGCGCCTGCACCCCTTCCCACGCACCACAGCGCATTCTGAATAGAGGCTCCAAGCGTGCCCACGCGGGATGAGAGATCCACTCCTCAGCCTGCGTTGGCACGGAAAAACAGCACCCTGCCTGCGCTTGATGCTCAACCATAGCCACTCTCAAATCTGTTCAATCCACGAAATTTTCACTCCCTGCCACTACAATTCCATTGCACCGCTTGGCATAATCGTTACTGTGGTAATGGCCAGCACAATTTTGGCAAGCTCCCGCTTTCAATAAGGATTCACCAGATCAAATTTCCAGAACCGCCGTTGACTCGCACGAAACGTTCAAAACATCGATGACAATGAAACGTCCTGATCGACCCTCTCGGCGAAAAGCCGGGCCGACAGGCCTGGCGGGCAGCCCCGCCGCAGCATTCTCAAACGGGTGCTCAGACCTTCGCTTCGGCCGGCGCAAAAAAGCGCCTCTCCATCCCCTTCTGGTTCTCGTAGATCGAGCCCTGATGCGTGGCCGGCGGCAGCGGCAAGCGCACCGGAACGGCGGCGAGCCTCGGTTCAAGCGTGGGGCGTCCGGCCACCATCAGCGCGTCGAAGGCGGCGATGCCGGCCGGAAAGCCAAGCAACGGCCAGGCATCGGCCGCGCGGAACTGAAAGAGGAGCAGCCGGCGGTCCCGCGTGGAGCTGTTGGGCGCCGACCCATGCACGGCCCGCACGTGATGCACCGTGATCGAGCCAGCCTTGCCTGTGAGCGGGATCGCGCTGGAGAAATCGACCTCGCCGCGCGCCGGGTCCATCGCGCCGCAGAATACCCCGCCCGCATGGTGATCGAACACCGGACCGCGATGGCTTCCCGGCACGATGAGCAGCGGACCGTTGGCAAGTTCCATATCATCCATCATCACGCCGACAGCCGCGAGATCGTCGTTGGTGTGGGGATAAAAGGCCCAGTCCTGGTGCCATTCCACGGCCGCGCCGAAGCCGGCGGACTTCATGTTGAGCTTTGCGGTGTCGAAGCGGATATCCGGTCCCCAGAGATCCTGGAGCACGGCGATGATCCGCGGATGACGCACCAGCCGCGCATATGCCGGGTGGTGCCGGTGCGGGGCCTTGATACGCCGCACGCGCGGTGCCTCCGGCGTGTGGCTGTCCTCGAGATCATAGATATCGGTATGGTCGCTCAGTCCGCGCGCGCCGGCAACGAACCCGTCGGTGACACGAGAGAGTTCTGCAACCTCCTCGGCACTCAGCACATCCGGCACGACGATTGCGCCGATCTCGCGATAGGTTTCGATCTCGGCCTGGGTCAGCATCGCCTTTCGCTCCCTTCTCGCGTCTGAAGTCTACTCCCGGCGGGCCCCCGGGTCCATTGACCGGATCTCAGCGCCGTGCTGGTTTCATTTGCGTTCAGAGGAAAAGGTCCATGGCGCTCATCACCAATCACACCCTACGCAAGCTCAAGGCGGGTGAACTCGTGCTCGGCCTCGGCGTGCATCATCTGCGCACGGCTGCCGTGCCCCAGCTCGCCGCGGCGATCGGCTTTGACTGGCTCTTCATCGATACCGAGCACGGCGCCTTCTCCATTCAGGAGGCAACGCAGATCTGTCTCGCGGCGCTCCCGACCGGCATCACCCCGATCGTGCGCGTCTGCGCCGGGGCGATCGATGAGGGCACGCGCGCGCTTGACAATGGCGCGATGGGTATCGTCGTCCCGCACGTCAATACGCAAGCGGAAGCACGCCGCATTGCGAGCGCCTTCCGCTTTCCCCCCGTTGGCCATCGCAGCTGGGGCGGACCGCCCGCGATCTATGGATTCCAGCCGCCATCGCCGGCCGAAGCGCAGGCCGCGATCAATGGCGAGATCCTCGTCTGCGCCATGATAGAGACGCCCGAGGCAGTCGCCAATGCACGCGAGATCGCGGCCGTTGCAGGGATCGATGCGCTGCTGATCGGCACCTCCGATCTCAGCGCCGAGATGGGTGTCTCCGGCCAGCTCGGGCACGAAAAGGTTCAGGCGGCCTATGCCGAGGTCGCCGCAGCCTGCCGCGCCGAGAAGAAATTCCTCGGCATGGGCGGGGTCTACGATGAGCAATGGGCGGCGCACTATATCGGGCTCGGTGCGCGCTTCGTCCTCGGTGGCGGCGATCACGCTTTCATCCTGAGCGCCGGCGCCGCGCGCAGCCGCTTTCTTCGCGGGCTGGCGGAAAAGAAGTAGCAAAAAGAGGAGGCGGACTGGCGGAATAACCAGGCGGCTCCTCCCGGATCAGTCGATGCGAAGCCGCGCGAAGACCATGATCTTCGCCCCATCCATCGCCAGCACGAAGCCGAGCGTTGCGAGGAAAAGGAGCGCGATTGCCGCGACCGGCAGCGGACTCATCAGTACTCCAAAAGCGGCGAAGCCGCTTACCACCGCAATGTCGGCCACGGCGGCGAGCAGGATGATCGGCGCCGGTTGCGAGTGCCATACATGCACCCTCTCGCGCAGGACGAACATTACGCCCTGGTTTGCGAAGACCAGGGCCGCAAAGACCAGCGTCTGCATCTGGTGTGGGCTGAAGCGCAGCCAGTACCATCCGGCCGCGAGCACCCCCACGCAATAGAGCAGCTTGAGGAGAGCGAGCGGCATGGCCGCGATGACCAAATTGCGGACATGCCACGCATTGGGATAGGGCGCGGGCCGCGCCCGGTCCGCCGTGCGGGACATTGTCACGAAATCGTTGGTCAGCATGGAAAGCGCCAGCAGCAGCGGCGTCAGCACCGCGTGGCGCGTTATCACCAGACCAACGCCGAGTACCACCAGAGTCACGCATTTGTTGATGAGGATCGTCAGGGTATAGGTGAGAATGCGTTGAAAGGCGGCGCGCCCCTCCTTGATCGCGGTAACGATCCCGCCGAGACCCGGCTCCGTCAGCACCATGCCGGCCGCCGCCTTGGCGACATCAGTCGCGGTTGAAACGGCAATGCCCATCTGGGCCTGCCGCAGGGCGGGTGCGTCATTGGCGCCGTCACCGCACATGCCAACGGAATGGCCGGAGCGCTGAAACGCCTTGACCAGACGAAACTTCTGCTCCGGAAACACACCGGCATACACCGCGAAGTCGGACGCAGCGACGCTTTCGGGAATTTTCCCCGGCGGGCAAACAGCGCCGAGGAGCCCGATTTTGCGGGCAACGGCGGCGGCGGTCGTCGCCGCATCGCCGGTGACCATCACGGTGGAGACGCCAAGCGAACGAAGCTCCGCGAGAAGGCCGGCCGAATCCGCGCGTGGCGGATCGCTGAACGCGATCAGCCCGATCATTTCCATGGCACCAGGAGGTCCGGCCGCAACGGCAATGGTCCGGAACCCAGCCTGCGTGAACGAATCGAGGTCCGCGGCGGCCGATCCCGAAAGGGGCGCGATCGCTGCCACCACCGAAGGCGCTCCTTTGACGATGCGAATCTCCCGTCCCCGCTCGCTCGCGAACGCCTCGGCCATCTTAACGGCTGGATCGAACGGCGTGAAACGCACGGAACCGAACCGTTCCGCCGCGCCACCCTTATGCCCGGCCGCCAGCGCGCGGATGGCGGCATCGATCGGGTCCCCGCCCTCGGCTGAGCTCGCGAGGGACGCATAGGCCAGCACATCCTCCTCGCCATAGGCCGGCCGCGCCGGGCGAACCGCGCTTATCGCAAGCTCGTTTCGCGTCAGCGTGCCGGTCTTGTCGGCGCAGAGCACGTCGATCGTCGCCGCCTCGTGCAAAGCGGAAAGCCGGGTCAGAAGCACACCTTTGAGCGCCAGGGTTTTCGCGCCCAGCGCGGCCGCCACGGTGAAGGTGGCGGGCAGCGCCACCGGCACGGCCGAGAGAAGGGCCGTGAGCACGAGCGAAATGATCTCGGCGATTCCGAGGCCGATGATTCGCGCATAGCCCACCAGAAGGACGACGATCGCGAAATTGACCACGGTGAGGTCGCGCACGATGCCGAGCACCACCTTCTGTTCCGCGCTTTCGACATGGGCGATCCGAACGAGTTCTGCCGTGCGGCCGAAATAGGTGCGGGTTCCGGTCGCCCGCACTTCGGCAACCGCTTCGCCGCGGCGGACCAATCCGCCAGCATAGGCGATGTCGCCGACTCCCATTTCAACAGGAACCGATTCTCCCGTCAGCATCGACTGGTCGATCAGCAATGCGCCGCTCGCGATCCTGAGGTCGGCGGGAACGACATTGCCGAGCGAGAGCTGCACGACATCGCCCGGAACGAGATCCGTCGCCGGCACCTCGCGCCACGTGCCGTCACGCCGTGCGCGCACCTGGAGGATGAGACGCCGCTTCAGAATGGCCAGGGCCGCATTGGCCCGGCCCTCCTGGAAAATGTCGAGACCCACATTCAGGATCAGGAGTGTCGCGATCATCAGCGCCACGAGGCGCTCGCCGAGAAGGATCTGCAGCAGGACCGTCGCCTCAAGCATCCATGGCACCGGGGCCCAGAGATGACGCGCGAACCGTGCCAGAGAATGCTCTTTCTCTTCGGCGATCGCGTTCGGGCCGAACTCCGCCCGCAGGCGCGCAACCTCCGCCGTGGCGAGGCCGGCCGGAACGGATGCGGACGTGGGCGCTTCCTGAAGGCGGGTGCTCATGGGGAATGCCTGGCCATGGGTCCGCCCCGGATGACAATCCTGCCCGCCCCGGCCCGCTTTGACCTCTATCAACGGAGCACGGCGCGGAAAACGGTGCGGCTTCCGTCACGCCGTTCGCAGTCCGTTCCCCCGCCTGGCCCGGCTGGGCCAGCACGCCTCGCCGTCTGCCGATGGCTCATTTCCGCCAGAGCCAGGCGGCAACCGTGAGCACCACCGAGAGCAGGAGCGAGATCGCCACGCAGGAGCCGAGCGGCAGATAGACCCGAACCGATCCTTTTCCGAAACGGAAATCACCCGGCAAATGGCCAAGCCAGGGAAAGACGAGACCGAGCAGCACAAGGCCCAGTCCGGCGGCGATCAGCAGCCGCCCGGTCATGAGTCTGGAGCGGGATGGGTTCGGCCACGCTCAGCCGTCCCGCTTTTGGTTACTGTACTGTCGCGTGATTGGCGCCGCCGATGGGGCGCGCTTCGGTCATCCCGCGCTAATCGGCAGCTTTCTTGTTTTCCCACTCCGCAACCTCGATACGCGGCATCTCGAACCGCTCGCGCGTATGCGCGTACCAGCCGCGCCCGTGCATGCGTCCGATCAGGTCGAGCTTGGGCACATCGATATAGCATTTCGCCGCATCCAGCACCGCATCGTCACGCACATGCACCGCAAGCACCCGGCCGAACACCACCGAACGGTCAGTGCCAAGCTCCACGGTCACATGCTTCACGCACTCGAGCGCAACCGGGCTTTCGGCGATGCGCGGCGGTTTCACCTTCATGGAGGGCACGGGTGTCAGCCCCGCCTCTTCGAGCTCGCGCACCTCGGAGCCGAACTCGATCGCCGTCACGTTCATCGGCTCGGCGCATGCGGCACTCACGAGATTGACCACGAACTCCGGCGTATTGCGGATATTAACGGCTGTATCCTTGCTTTCGCCCGGCCCGCGCCCGCCAATGCCGATCACAACGATCGGCGGATCGCCCGAAACGGCGTTGAAGAAGGAGAAGGGGGCGGCATTCACCCTTCCCGCCAGATCGCACGTCACCACCCAGGCAATCGGCCGCGGCACCACCGTGGAGACCAGAAGCTTGTACCGGTCCTCCGGGCTCAACCTGTCGAAATCGAAGAGCATGGCGGCGGCGTCCTTTCGGTTCCTGGTCTCAATCCCAGCGGGCCTCGGTTCCCGGAACATAGTCGCTCGGCCCGGTTTCCGCCGCATCCATCGCGGCCTCTTGGCCCTTCGTGCTTTCGTCTTGAAAGGCTTTTGCTTTCGTAATACAAGACCGCTCGCTTCGCCGGCAGTGCCAAGCATGCCGTCCAACCATGCCATCCCTGGGGAGGGAACCGTCACGCCTCTCATGCTGGATCTGCGCGTTTTCCCCATCACCTTCTCCAGGGCGATCCCGCGCGGCGGCGCGTGATTATCGGCAGCCCTCTCGGGAGCCCGGCTGGGAATCGCAGCGCTGTGCTCCAGCGCCGATTGAAGATCGCAGAGTGGATTCGGCGGCACGGCCAGATGCGCGTCGATGAACTGAGCGAGGCGCTCGCCGTCTCGGCCGTCACCATCCGTGCCGATCTCAATTATCTCGAGGAGCAGGGGCTGATCGTTCGCAGCTTCGGCAAAGCGATTGCGGCCAAGGGCGTGCATGCCCGCGAACGTGCCCCCACGGCCCCGCTCGCCAAGGCCCAGGCGATGCCAATGCTGCGGCTGGCCAGCCGCGTCGTCGAGGCGGACCAGACCCTGCTCGTCGGGCATGGCGAGCTGCCCGCCCAGATCATCCCGCTGCTCGCCGAAATCCCCGGGCTCACCGTGGTTCTTGCCTCTCTCGATGCGATCCCGCTGGCGAGGCTGCTGCTCGATGGCCGCGTGCATGTGCTCGGCGGCGAGATTGGCGCCGATGCCTCTTCGCTGGAAGGCTCGCTCGCGCTGCGCAGCCTCGAACTCATTCCGCTCACCCATTTCATCCTGCAGGCGGAGATGCTGAGCAGTGACGGCAATCTGCTGCTTCGCTCGAAGCCGGCCGAGCGCTTCTGCACCGCCGCGTCCCGCCGCGCGGCGCGGCGGATCGCGCTGATCGAGCGCGCCTCCCTCTCGCTCGAGAAACGCCCCTCCGAGATCCCGCTCTCGCTCCTCACGGACGTGATCTTCCCAACCCCGCCCAGCGCCAGCGCGCGGGAGGTCCTCGCCGCCGCGGGCTTTCACCTCGCTGGCGAGGAGGAGGGCGCTGCCGCGCATTTCTCCTGCTTCCACACCCAGCCAGAGCCCGCATCATGACTCTGCCGCCAGTCAAGCCTGGAAAGATCGTCACCATGGGCGAGATCCTCGTCGACATCATGGCGGTCGAGCGCGGAAGAGGCTTCCGTGAGGCGCTCAACCTGAGAGGGCCCTTTCCCGGCGGCGCGCCGGCGATCTTCGTCTCCCAGGTCGCCCGCCTTGGCCATCCCGCCGGCATCATTGCCGGGATCGGCGATGATGATTTCGGCTGGCTCACCATCGAGCGGCTGAAGCGTGACGGGGTCGATGTGAGCGCTGTCCGCATCGATGACGATTGCGTCACCGCCACCGCCTTCGTCCGCTACCGTGAGGATGGCGAGCGCGATTTCCTCTTCAACCTCGCGCGCAGCGCCGCCGGCCGGGTCGAGCTCAATGCGCCGGCCCGCGCGCTGCTCGCCGAATGCGGCCATTTCCACATCATGGGTTCGTCACTCTTCTCTTTCCATCTCATCGACGAGGTGAAGAAGGCGGTCGAGATCGTCAAGGCGAACGGGGCCACCGTCTCGTTCGATCCCAATATCCGCAAGGAGATGATGGATATCGCCGAAATGCGCGCCGGGATCGAGCTGATGCTCCAATATTGCGACATCTTCCTCCCGAGCGGCCCGGAACTCCTGGTCCCCACAGCGGCCCACAGCGAGGAGGAGGCGATTGCCGCGCTCTTCTCCCTCGGCATCTCCATGATCGTGGTGAAGCGTGCCGCCCGCGGCGCCAGCTATTACGATCACGCGCGCGCGCTCGATCTTCCGGGCTACAAGGTCGCCGAAATCGATCCGACCGGCGCCGGGGACTGTTTCGGTGCCACCTTCATCACCTGCCTCCGCCAGGGAATGGACCCCGAGGCCTGCGTGCGCACCGCCAATGCCGCAGGGGCGCTGGCCGTGAGCCGCCAGGGTGGAATGGAGGGGATTTCGAGCCTTGCCGAGATGGAGGCCCTGATCGCCCGCGCCGCCGTTTCCGAAAACGAATTGACTTTCCAAATGAAAGCAACTTAGCTTCGACTCATAAGCGGTAAGCAAGAACGAAGGCTTCGGCCCCTCGTCCAAAGGAGGAGACGCTCGATGGAAGAAAAATCCGTCGCCCGTTTTGCGCGCACGCCCCTCGCCGCGAAGGGCGCCTCTCTGCGCGCCTTAAGCCGTCTGTTCCCGCTCCTCCTCCAAGCTCTTCAAGTTCCGAAGCTTCAAGCCCCGACGCTTAAAGCCCAAGCCAAGGAAGGATCGACCGTGATGCAGAACAGGCTTCCGCGCGCCAGGCTGCTGGCCGCCACCCTCGCCGCCGCCCTCGTCGGCTCCGGCGTTCTCGCCGCCGGCGGCGCCGAGGCCGCGACACTCACCATCGCGACCGTGAACAACCCCGACATGCTCATCATGCAGAAGCTCTCGCCCGAGTTCACCAAGGAGACCGGGATCGGGCTCAACTGGGTGGTGCTGGATGAGAACACGCTGCGCGAGCGTGTCACCACCGACATCGCGACCAAGTCCGGCACCTTCGATATCGTCACCATCGGCACCTTCGAGACGCCGCAATGGGGCAAGAATGGCTGGCTCGACCCGATCGGCGATCTCGGCGCGGCCTATGACATGAACGACATCTTTCCCTCGGTCCGTGCCGGCCTCTCCTACAAGGGTACGCTCTACGCCGTCCCCTTCTATGCCGAAAGCTCGATGACCTATTACCGCAAGGATCTTTTCCAGGCGGCCGGGCTCACGATGCCGACGGAGCCCACCTACGACGATATTGCGAAATTCGCCGACAAGCTCAACGATCCCTCGAAGGGTGTCTATGGCATCTGCCTCCGCGGCCTGCCCGGCTGGGGGGAGAACATGGCCTTTCTCACCACGCTCGTGAACACCTTCGGTGGCGCCTGGTTCGATATGAAATGGGAGCCGCTGCTCACCAGCGCGCCGTGGGAGAAGGCGATCAGCTTCTACGTTGATCTGATGAAGCGGGACGGCCCGCCGAACGCGACCTCGAACGGATTTACCGAGAATCTCGCCCTCTTCTCGACCGGCAAGTGCGGCATGTGGATCGATGCCACCGTCGCTGCCGGCTATCTCTATGATCCCGCGAAGTCGAAGGTCGCGGCCGATGTCGGCGTCGCCCCCGCTCCCATCGCCGTCACGCCGCACGGCGCGCACTGGCTCTGGTCCTGGGCGCTCGCCATTCCCTCAACCTCGCGCCAGGAGGCGGATGCCAAGAAGTTCCTCGCCTGGGCGACCTCGAAATCCTATATCGACCTTGTCGGCCGCACCGATGGCTGGGTCTCGGCGCCGCCCGGAACCCGCGAATCCACCTATAAAAATCAGGATTATCTGAAGGCCGCGCCCTTCGCCCCGCTGGTTGAGCAGTCGATCCTCACCGCCGATCCCGAGCATCCCACGCTCAACCCCGTTCCCTATACCGGGGTGCAGTTCGTCGGCATTCCGGAATTCCAGGGCATCGGCACGACGGTCGGCCAGGACATTGCGGCGGCTCTCGCCGGCCAGACCAGCGTTTCCCAGGCGCTCGCGAAGGCCCAGGCCTCGACGCGGCGCTCCATGATCGACGCGGGCTACATCCAGTAGCGCGGCGCAGGCTCGCTACCCGCGGATGGGCGCGACCACGCTCCAAGCCCAGGCGATGGCTGGCGATTCACTCGCCCGCCATCGCCGGCGCTCATCCTGGCTCCTGCTCTCCCCGGCGGTCATCCTGCTCGCGCTCTGGGCCTTCGTGCCCCTGGTGATGACCCTGCTCTATTCGTTCCAGCGGTACAACCTGCTTTATCCCGAACGGCGCGGCTTCATCGGTGTGCGCAACTACAGCCTGCTGCTCTCCGATCCGGCCTTCTGGACCGCGATCATCAATACGGTCATGCTGGTACTGAGCGTGCTCGTCATCACCATCGTGGCCGGCATTCTCATCTCGCTTCTGCTCAATCAGAACTTCCCCGGCCGGGCGGTCGCGCGGTTGATGGCGATCGCACCGTTCTTCGTCCTGCCGCCGGTCGCTGCGCTGATCTGGAAGAATTTGCTGTTCAATCCGATCAGCGGTCTCATCGGCTGGCTCTTCACGCGGGTCGGCCTGCATCCGGTCGCATGGTTCACCACCAGCCCCATGCTCGCCCTCGTGATCATCGTCGCCTGGGAATGGACCCCGTTTGCCACCCTGATCCTGCTCACGGCCCTGCAATCGCTTGACACCGATCAGCTCGAAGCAGCGCGGATGGACGGCGCGGGTCCCGTCAATCGCGTGATCTATATCGTGCTGCCGCACCTCGCCCGGCCGATCGCCATCACCATCATGATGGAATCGATCTTTCTTCTCTCGATTTTCGCGGAGATCCTCACCACAACGGCGGGCGGCCCGGGTGAAGCCACCACCACCCTCACCTATCTCATCTATATCCGCGCCTTGCTCGACTTCAACATCGGCGGTGCCTCCGCCGCTGGCGTGCTGGCGATCGTGCTCGCCAACATCGTTGCCGTGTTCCTGATGAGCGCGGTCGCCCGCAACATAGAGGCCTGAGCGGATGGAGCAGGAAAAGGCATCGCTCACCGGAACCATCGTCGCGTGGCTCGCCGCGTTCGTGATGTTCTTCCCCATCCTCTGGATGGTGATCACCGCCTTCAAGACCGAGGAGCAGGCGATCGCGATTCCGCCGCTCCTTCTCTTCCGTCCCGTGCTCTCGAGCTTCGGCGCAGCGCTCGCCCAATCGGGCTATATCCACTTCGCGGAGAACAGCCTGATCGTAAGCCTTTGCTCAACCGCGCTCGCGGTGCTCATCGCCTTTCCCGCGGCTTATGCCATGGCCTTTCAGCCGGGCAAGCGGACACAGGATCTCCTGGTCTGGATGCTTTCAACCAAGATGCTGCCGCCGGTCGGCGTCCTCGTGCCCATCTATCTCATCTTCCGCGACACCGACCTGCTCGATACGCGCACCAGCCTCGTCATCGTCGATGCACTGATCAATCTGCCGATCGTGATCTGGATGCTCTTCTCCTTCTTCCGCGACATTCCGCGTGATATCCTGGAGGCCGCCCATATGGACGGAGTGGGCCCGCGCGGCCAGATGATCCATCTCCTTCTCCCGCTGGCGGCCCCAGGCATCGCGTCGGCTGCTCTGCTCGCAATCATCCTTTCCTGGAACGAGGCTTTCTGGAGCATCAATCTCACCGCTGCCCATGCCGGCACGCTCGCGACCTTCATCGCCCGCTACTCGGCGCCGGAAGGCCTCTTCTGGGCCAAGCTCTCCGCGGCATCCGTGCTCGCAGTCGCGCCCATCCTCATCTTCGGCAGCCTTGCGCAGCGCCGCATGGTGCGTGGCCTGACCGTCGGCGCGGTGAAGTAGCGCCATGGCCAGGCTCGAACTCCGCAAGGTCGGAAAGACCTTCAACAATTTCGAGGCGGTGAAATCCGTCGATCTCACGATCGAAGACCGCGAGTTCGTCGTCTTCGTCGGCCCCTCCGGCTGCGGCAAGACGACGCTGCTGCGCATGATCGCCGGCCTGGAGGATATCACCTCGGGCGATCTCTACATTGATGGCGAGCGCGCCAACGCCATCCCGCCCGACAAGCGCGGGCTCGCCATGGTCTTCCAGTCCTACGCGCTCTATCCGCACATGACGGTCGCGAAGAACATGGGCTTCGCGCTCAAGATGGCGGGCGTGCCGAGGGCCGAGGTTGAGGAAAAGGTGCGGGCGGCGGCCCGCATCCTCCAGCTCGAGCCGCTGCTCGACCGCCGGCCGCGCATGCTCTCGGGCGGCCAGCGCCAGCGTGTCGCCATCGGCCGGGCGATCGTTCGCAACCCGAAAGGCTTCCTCTTCGACGAGCCTCTCTCCAACCTCGATGCTGCCTTGCGCGTCCAGATGCGCATCGAGCTCGTCAAGCTGCACCAGGACCTCGCGGTGACGATGATTTATGTCACGCATGATCAGGTCGAGGCGATGACAATGGCCGACCGCATCGTGGTGCTCAATCAGGGCCGTATCGAGCAGGTCGGCACACCGCTTGAGCTCTATCACCAGCCGGCCAACCTCTTCGTCGCCGGCTTTATCGGCTCGCCGAAGATGAATTTCTTTCCCGCCCGCGCCGTTGCCATCGGCCGCGGCGATGCCACGCTCGCGCTTTCTCCGGACCACAGCCTGTCCTTTCCCTTGCCTTCCGGCATGAGCCCGGCGGCGGTCGCACCCGGCGCTCCCGTCACGCTCGGCCTCCGGCCGGAGCATCTCTTCCTCGCGCATGACGGGCCGCTTTCCGGCCAGGTGGACGTCGTCGAGCATCTCGGGGTCGAGACGCTGGCCTATATCAAGCTGACAGGTGGGGAGATGATCACCGTCCGCGCCAACGATCTCTCGCCCGTCGCCGCGGGCGATCGCGTGTCGATCGCGCTTCACCCCGGGCGCGGCAGCCTGTTCGACGCGGCGGGCAACGCCATCTACCATCTCTCACCTGCCTGAAGACGCCGCTTTCGAAAGGATCCCGCATGTATCGCGAAAAATTCGATCTCTCCGGCCGCGCCGCGGTGGTCACCGGCGGCGGGCGCGGCATCGGCTTCGCCTGCGCGCAGGCGCTCGCCGAAGCCGGCGCGCGCGTGGTGATCGCCGAGATCGACGACGCGGTCGCTGGAGAGGGCAAGGCAGCGCTTGCCAAGGCCGGCCATGCCGTCGATTCCGTGCGCCTCGACGTGACCGACCCGGACGCCGTGCGCGCCGCGGCCGATGCGCTGAATGCGCGCTTCGGTGCCATCGATATCCTCGTCAACAATGCCGGCATTGCCCGTTCGGGCACCGCTGCTGAAGAGGTTGCGGACGAACACTGGCTCAACGTGCTCGATGTCAATCTCAACGGCACCTTCTGGTGCGCGCGCTCCTTCGGTGCCGCCATGCTCGCCCGCCGCCGCGGCGCGATCGTCAATATCGGCTCGATGTCCGGCTATATCGTCAACAAGCCGCAGAAGCAGAGCTTCTACAATGCCTCGAAAGCGGCCGTGCATCATTTGACACGCTCGCTCGCGGCGGAGTGGGCGGATCGCGGCGTGCGCGTCAATGCCGTGGCACCCACCTATATCGACACGCCGCTGACCCGCTTCGGCATGGAGGACCCCGAGCTTTATCGTATCTGGCTTGAAATGACGCCGATGCGTCGCGTTGGGCGTCCCGACGAGATCGCCTCGGTTGTGCTCTTCCTTGCTTCCGACGCGGCGAGCCTGATGACCGGCTCGATCGTGCTCGCCGACGGCGGCTATTGCTGCTGGTAGGGCGCGGATGAGCGGCAGGCTGGCGGGCCGCTACGCGGCCATTACGGGCGGTGCAGGCGGTATCGGCCGCGCTATTGCCGAGCGCTACGCAGACGAGGGCGCGCGCGTCTGCATCGCCGACATCTCGGAGGCGGCGGCCGCGCAAACCGCCGCCGCGATCGGCCGTGGCGCCCATGCCTGCCGGCTCGATGTCGCGGACCTTGCCTCGATCACCGCGTTCGCCGCCTTCACCGAAAGCCGGGGCGGGCTCGATATTCTGGTCAACAACGCCGCGGTCTTCGACATGGCGCCCATTCTCGAAATCACCGAGGAAAGCTTCGATCGTGTCTTCGCCGTCAATGTGAAAGGGCTTCTTTTCACCTTGCAGGCCGCAGCACGGCAGATGATCGCGCATCGCCGCCGCGGGGCCATCATCAACCTCGCCTCGCAGGCCGGGCGCCGCGGTGAGGCGCTGGTCGCCGTCTATTGCGCGAGCAAGGCCGCCGTCATCAGCCTGACCCAATCGGCGGGACTTGGACTCATCCGTCAGGGTGTCCGCGTCAACGCCATCGCGCCCGGCGTTGTCGATACGCCCATGTGGACGGAGGTGGATGCGCTCTTCGCCCGCTATGAAGGAAGGCCGATCGGCGAGAAAAAACGCCTTGTTGGCGAGGCCGTGCCCTATGGCCGCATGGGTGAGCCCGGTGATCTCGTGGGCGCCGCCGTCTTTCTCGCCTCCGATGATGCCGAATACGTCGTCGCCCAGACCCTCAATGTCGATGGCGGCAACTGGATGAGCTAGAACGCGTTCCGTTTGACGGAACAGGCGCGCGCCGCGTTTTGCCGATCTCGCCTGGAATCAAGCCGTACCATGCCAGCCGTCATCGGCTGGCTGCGCATGCCGGGCCGGAGCTCGGGCTGCGCTTCCCTCCAGACGTTGCGTCGCTGGCGCCGGTATGCGACATGGGGTCGATCAACCGCCCGCGGCATCCCGAAACCGTAAGCCTGTTCGATAAAAGAATGATCGCCCGCAGGAAACGCGGTGCTTATCTGGCGAACACCGCGCGCCAGGGGCGGAACTCTTCAAAGATGCAGCGCGTCGTTCCGGCCTTCGCTCACCGTCGCCACGCCACGCGCATCTCGCCGATCCGGCGGATGCCGCTATGTCCCTCCACACGGGGCGGGTCGGCGGCGAGCTCGAGCTGGGGAATGCGGCTCGAGAGAACGGCCAATCCTTCTTCCAGCTCCACCCGTGCCAGGGCTTCCCCCAGGCATCGGTGCGGTCCGCCACCAAAGACAAGGGGCAGGCGCGGATGGTCGGTGCGGTGAATATCGAACACGTCCGGCCGCGCATAAAGCTGTTCGTCGCGCATGGCCGACATGGTCGAGAGGATGAGGAACTGGCCGGCGGGAAGGACCCGCCCGTCAACCTCGATATCCTCGAGCGGAATCCGTGCCAGCGAGGCGACGCTCGGCTCATAGCGGAGCGCCTCCACCACCGCGCCCGGAATGAGCGCGGGGTCGCGGCAAACCTCGTCCCATTGCGCGCGGTCCTGCAAGAGCAAGGCGACCTGCTCGGCGGCCGCCACGCGGGTCGTGTCCGTCCCGCCGATGATCAGGGTCACGATCTGGGTGATGATCTCGAAGGGCGAAAGTTCTCCCGCCGCGTCGGCCGAGGCGACGAAGGCGGAGAGGAAATCCTCCCTGGGCTTCCTGCGCCGCGCACTGAGAATTTCCTCGACATAACCGAACAGGCGACGCGCCGCCTCCTCAAGCTCGGGGAGATCCTCGGGCTGAAAGAGAAAGCTTACGACGCGCGTCACCTGGTAGACGAGGGAGGTGAATTCCGGGATATCGTCTTTCGGCAATCCCAGAAGATCGCTGATGGTCCGCGCCGGAATCAGCGCCGCATAGCGTTGGACGAGATCGACGTCCTCCTCCTCGTACCATTCGGTGACGAGCTCCTCCGCCGTTCTGCGGATTCGCGGGCGCATCTCCATGATCAGCTTGGCCGCGAAGGTGCGGCTGAAGGGCGAGCGTCTCTGGCGATGAACCGCGCCATTGGACATCAGCATCCCGTATTTGAAGAGATCGAACAGGAGGCCGCCCGTGATGCCGTGGATCTCCGGATACTCCGTCTCCGACTGCCGCAGGCGCGGGTCGCGGGAGAATCGTTCCACATCGCCGGCGCGGAGAACGATGTAGCTGCCGGACTCGTGCGCGATGAACGGGGTCAAAGGGCGATATCGCCGGAACACACCGTGCGGGTCCGCGTCGAGCTCCGCGATCGAGAGCGTGACGATACCGCCATCCGGAGCATCACCGGAGTCCGCGGATAGCCCGGCGTCGCGGGTACCGAGATCTCTGTCCGTCACGCAGGCGCTCCTTGGTCCCCGTCTCTTCGGGTCTGGGGACATCGACGTTCTCGCGGCAGCATATCAGGAATTCCGATACCCGGAGAGTGTGCTCCGCCCGCGTGCGGAAAATGCGCGGAGCCATTCACCACGGCGCTCGCCGCGGCCGGCGGGCGGCCGGGCTCCTGCTCCGGTCCTTCTCCCGCGATTCACTCCTCGGTCGCAGCGGCGAGGGTGGTTTCGGGGCCCTGGCGGACCATCACCCGCTCGCCGGGCATGAGCCGGCTCCCACCCGGCTCAACCACCGAGATCACCTGCCCGTCATCCTCGCGGACGATGAACTCGGTCGCCGGATTGTCGGTGCCTGGAACGGTGCCGAGCGCAGCGAGGATGCCGGGGGCCGCCTCTGCCTGACGGGCGACGAGAATCGTCCCGTAAATCACGTTCGGCGGCGGGACGGAGTCGGCAGTCGGCCTGGGCGGCTCGGCCGCGCAGCCGCCCAGGATCAGCAGAAACGGGAAAAAACGAAGGGTTTTCATGGCCGGACTCCGACCGAAACGGGGGTCGAAAAGGGACCAGATGATCACCCAAATCGCCCGTCCTGTCCAAAAGCTTGCTGTCGGGTTGATCTTCGGATAAGACCTTAGCAGGTTTTTCTGACCGACCGCCTCAATGACGGCCGCTCGGCCGTTGTCTTTCTGTTCCGCGTGCCGAGGGGAGCCTTCACCGTATGAGACGGTTTTCACTGTCCATTCTCGCCACCGCCCTCCTCTCCGCCTGCGCCAGCCACGGCCCACAACTCAGCGCCCGCCAGCAGGCCGCGCGCTATGCTGCCTCTGCCCCCCGCGATTACCGGCCGCCAGGACCTTATTGGGATCCTTGGGGCCCCTATATCGCCCAGGCCTCGCAGCGTTTCGACGTGCCCCAGGTGTGGATCCGCGAGGTCATGAACGTCGAATCGGGCGGCCAGGAATATCTTGACGGCGCGCCCATCACCTCGCCTGCCGGCGCGATGGGGCTGATGCAGGTGATGCCGGACACCTACCAGGAGCTCGAATCGGAATACGGCCTCGGCAGTGATCCCTACGATCCGCGGGACAATATTTTCGCCGGGGCGGCGTATATCCGCGAAATGTACGATCTCTTCGGCTCACCGGGGTTCCTCGCCGCGTACAATGCCGGGCCGGCACGCTATGAGGAATATCTCACAGACCATGTGCCGCTTCCGTATGAGACGCGGCATTACGTCGCCATGCTGGCGCCACGGATCGAGGGGGCAATGCCGGACATGCCGGGCCCGGCGACCGCATACGCGATGAACAGCACCGGCACACCAGAACAGGCGCCAAGCCAGGCGCAGGCGCCGATTCCGGTGCCTCAGGCACCGCCACCCGCCGCGCCGTTGCCGCCGCCGCCCGTCGTGCGCGTGGCGCAGCTTTCCGAGCCGGTGCGTCCTACGCCACCATCACCGCCGCGTCTGATGGCTCCGCCCCCGCCGCCACTCCCGCCGCGGCCGGCTGGCGGGTTCCACATCATCACGCCCGCGCTCGCCGATACGCCGCCACCGCAACCGGTCGTCTCCCTCCGTGGGCCTTGGGCCATCCAGGTCGGCGCCTTCGACCGGATGGATGCCGCGCATAGCGCTCTCAACACGGCCCTCCGGCAGGCCCCCGGCTTGCTCAAGGCGGCGTGGCCAACCGTGATGAGCGTGCGGGAGTCCCATGCCATGCTCTACCGGGCGCGGCTGGTCGGGCTCTCCCGCGGCGCCGCCGTTCAGGCCTGCGAGACGCTCGGACACGAACATACCGCCTGCTTCGTGGTTTCGCCGGCCGCCCAGTCCTAGAGCCCGGAGTCCCAGAGCCCGGAATCCTTGGGGGCCTGGATTGCAAAGGTTCCCCCTTTCGCCATGGGCGCCGCAGGCAAAGCCCCCCGGCGGGGGTGAAACCCCGGTCATCGGCGCAGTCGCGCGTTCCGTCCACCCCGATTGAAACGCGGCGGAGCCGTGTTCTTGGGCGCCCTTGACCTTGACCGCGGGAAGATGGCTTGTCCAACCGGCAGCCCATGAGGGGAAGAGGGATGGACGGGTATGTCGTCGAGGATCTTGCGGTCGGGATGACCGCGCGTGTTGCGAAAACCATCACCGAGGCGGACATCGTGCTCTATGCTGCGGTGAGCACCGATACGAACCCCGTGCATCTCGATCAGGAAGCGGCGGAGCGTTCCCTGTTCAAGGGCAGGATCGCGCACGGCATGCTTTCGGCCGGGCTGATCAGCGCAGTGCTCGGAACGAAGCTGCCGGGCCCGGGGACAATCTATCTTTCCCAGAGCTTGCGTTTCCGTGCCCCGGTTCGCCCGGGCGACACTGTCACCGCGACGGTCGAGGTCACGTCGCTCGATGCCGAGCGCAAGCGGGCGACGCTCAAGACGACCTGCTTCGTCAAGGAGAAGCCGGTGATTGAGGGCGAGGCGCTGGTGCAGGTGCCTGGTCGCAGTTGAATATTCGCAATTGAAGATTCGCGGTTGATGGAAATTTTCCGGCACTGGCGCGATGTGCCGCAAAGGGCGCGCGGGGCCAGTATTGCGCTCGGCAATTTCGACGGGGTGCATCGCGGCCATGCGCTCATCCTTGAGGCCGCCCACCGTGCCCGGCCGGATGCGCCGCGCGCCGTGCTCACCTTCGAGCCCCATCCGCGAGAGCTCTTTCGTCCCGAGGATCCGCCCTTCCGTCTCACACTCTCTGCCGAGCGGGCGGCGGCGCTGGCTGCGCTCGGTGTGACCATCCTCTATGAGCTGCCGTTCGACTGGCCCTTCAGCGAGCTCTCGGCCGAGACGTTCGTTTCCGAGATTCTTCATCGCGGCCTGGGCGCGCGCCACCTTGCCTGCGGGCTGGATTTCGCCTTCGGCCATCGCCGCGGCGGCGATGTGGGCTTTCTCTCGGCCCGGGCCGAGGCGCTCGGCATCGGGCTTTCGGTGGTGCCGCTGCTCACCGATGCCGAGGGCCCAATTTCCTCCACCCGCATCCGCCGCCTGCTCCAGGAGGGCTATCCGGAGCGTGCCGCAACCGAGCTAGGCCGCTTCTGGGCGATACGCGGGCCCGTCATCACCGGGGACCGGCGCGGGCGGACGCTCGGCTTCCCGACCGCCAATATCCCTCTCGGCCGCCATCTCGAGCCGGCGCGTGGGGTCTATGCCGTTCGGGTCCGCCTGCCGGACGGGGCGGAGCAGCCGGGGGTCGCCAATCTCGGCCGGCGGCCGACGGTGGCGAGCGGGACGGAAAGTCGGCTCGAGGTGCATCTCTTCGATTTCGCGGGCGATCTCTATGGCGCCGAGCTCTCGGTCAGCCTGCTTCATTATCTCCGCCCCGAGCGGCGCTTCCCCGATCTTGCCGCCCTGACCGCCCAGATCGCCGAAGATGCCGCCAAGGCCCGCCGGCTGCTTGACCTTCCACTCCCCGCCTCCGCATAGTCCGGCCCATGGCTCGTCTCGATCTGCGAATTATCGGCCCGGCCTGACCGCTCCAGGCCGGGACCTGAGACGCCGGAAGAGACGATGGCCGCCCGCCGCGCGGCGCACCTTATTCCCCCCATTGCCTTTCTCCGCCATATCTGCGGCCCCAGGCCGTTGGACCCGAAAATGAACGACCGCCGAGACGATTACCGAGATACCGTGTTCCTGCCCGTCACATCCTTCCCGATGCGCGGCGAGCTCCGGCGGCTGGAACCGCGCCTGCTCGCGCGCTGGGCGGAGCGGGATCTGTGGGCGGAGCTGCGGCGGAAGAGCCGGGGCCGGCCGCTTTTCATCCTCCATGACGGGCCGCCTTATGCGAACGGGCACCTGCATATCGGCACCGCGCTCAACAAGATCCTCAAGGATGTCGTTAATCGCGCGCGGCAGATGGCGGGATTCGATGCGCTCTATATCCCGGGCTGGGACTGTCACGGCCTGCCGATCGAATGGCGGATCGAGGAGGAATACCGCGCCAAGGGGCGCGACAAGGATGCGGTGCCGGTCGTCGCCTTTCGCGCCGAATGCCGCGCCTATGCCGAGAAATGGATGGGCGTGCAGGGCGAGGAGTTCCGCCGCCTCGGCGTTGCCGGCGATTGGGCGGACCGCTACGCGACGATGGATTTCCCCTCCGAGGCGGCGATCGCCGCCGAGATCGGGAAGTTCCTTCTCTCGGGCGCGCTCTACCGCGGCCTGCGGCCGGTGATGTGGAGCCCGGTCGAGAAGACGGCGCTGGCCGAGGCCGAGATCGAGTATCACGACCATACGAGCGAGACGGTCTTCGTCCGCTTCGCGATCGATCCCGCGCGGACCGGCCGCGCCGATCTGAGCGGCGTCTCGGTCGCGATCTGGACCACCACGCCCTGGACCATTCCCGGCAACCGTGCGATCGCCTGCGGCGCGGGGATCGATTATGCGCTCGCGCATATCGACTCGGTGGAACTGGGATCGCTCGCTCGGCCGGGCGAGAAGCTTCTCGTGGCGCTGGCCCTGCTGCCCGAATTCTGCGCGGCCACCGGGATCGCCACGCATCATGTCGAGCACGTCTTCAAGGGCGAAGAGCTGGCGGGGCTTGTCTGCCGCCATCCGCTGGCCGGGCACGGCTATGAGCAGAGCGCGCCCATTTTCGAAGGCGATTTCGTCACCACCGAGCAGGGCACTGGCTTCGTGCATATCGCGCCGGGCCATGGCGAGGAGGATTTCGCGCTCGGCCAGGCCCATGGGCTGGAAGTGCCGGACACGGTCGGGCCGGACGGCACGTTCAATGCGTGGGTGCCCCTCTTCGCCGGGCTGCATGTGTACAAGGCGGCGGGTCCGGTCATGAAAGCGCTCGAGGATGCCGGCACGCTGATCGCGCGCGGCCGGCTTGTCCATTCATATCCGCATTCCTGGCGTTCCAAGGCGCCGCTCATCTTCCGTGCGACACCGCAATGGTTCATCCGCATGGACGGGCCGGAGAATATTCGCGGCAAGGCGCTCGCCGCGATCGCCGAGACCGGTTTCGTGCCCGCACGCGGCCGCACGCGGCTCGCCAGCATGGTCGAGCAGAGGCCGGATTGGTGCGTGAGCCGCCAGCGCGCCTGGGGCGTGCCAATCACGGTGTTCGTGGAGCGCCGCAGTGGAGAGCCGCTGCGCGATCCGGCGGTGATGGCGCGCATCGTCGCGGCGTTCGCCGCGGAGGGTGCGGATGCC
>DASZQO010000282.1:0-5773 GCA_035549615.1 Acetobacteraceae bacterium | reverse complement strand
ACAGCCTGCTGGCAAGCCTGCGCGCCGCCGCCGAGCCCACCCGGCTTCGCCTCCTCGCCCTTGCCGCCCGCGGGCCCTTCTGCGTGAGCGAGTTCACCGCCATCCTCGGCCAGTCTCAGCCGCGCCTCTCCCGCCATCTCCGCCTTCTGTGCGAGGCCGGGCTGCTCGAACGCGTGCGCGAAGGCGCGCATGCCTGGTTCCAGCTTCCCGCCGGCGCCGCAGGCGAGCTCGCCCGCGCCCTCCTCGCCCACCTGCCCGAGGAAGACCCCATCCTGGCCGCCGATCGCCGCCAGGTCGCCCGCGTGCTCGCCGAGCGCGCGCGCATCGCCTCGGAAAGCTTCTCCCGCCAGGGCGCGGATTGGGACGAGATGCGCGCCCTCAACCTGCCGGTCGGCGCGGTCGCCGAAACCCTGCTCGCCAGTCGTCCGCAATCCGGTCTCGGCCGCCTGGTCGAGATCGGCACCGGGACCGGCAGCCTGCTCGCGCTTCTCGCGCCCCGCATCAGCGAAGGGATTGGCATCGATGCGAGCCCGGCCATGGTGGCGCTCGCCCGCACCCGGCTTGCCAATGCCGGCCTCACCCATTGCACGGTCCGGCGCGCGGACATGTATCGCCTGCCGATACCCGAGGCCAGCTTCGACCTCGCCACCCTCCAGATGGTGCTCCATTACGCGGAGGATCCGGCGTCCGTGCTCGCCGAAGCCGGCCGCGTGCTGCGCCCCGGCGCGCGCCTTCTCGTCGTCGATCTCGCGCCGCATGGCGAGGAGAAAGCCACCGCCCGCCTCGCCCATCGCTGGCCGGGCTTCACGGATGCCGAAATGGGCGGCTGGCTCGTGGCCGGCGGCCTCGAACCCGCCCTGGCCCGCTCGGTCGCCGGCCCCCTCACCGTCCGCATCTGGCCCGCCCGTCGCGCCTCTGCCTGAAGGAAAGCAATGCCGCGCCCGCCCCTGCTCGAGCTTCTGAAAAACCGCGTCCTGCTTTGCGACGGCGCCATGGGCAGCCGCGTCCAGGCGCTCACCCTCGATGTCGAACGCGATTTCTGGGGCAAGGAGAACTGCACGGACGTTCTCAATCTTTCCCGCCCCGATCTCGTGCGCGAAATCCATCGCGGCTATTTCGAGGCCGGCGCCGACATGGTCGAGACGAATACGTTTGGCGGCTCGCCCATCACGCTCGGCGAATTCGGCCTCGCCGACCGGGCGCGGGAGATCAACCGCATCGGCGCCGAGCTCGCCCGCGAGGCCGCCGGAGAGTTTGCCGATGCCCGTCCGCGCTACGTGATCGGCAGCGTCGGCCCCGGCACCAAGCTGCCGAGCCTCGGCCATATCGCCTATGACCCGCTTGAGGACGCGCTTGCGCTGCAGTGCGCCGGCCTGATCGAAGGCGGCGTCGACGCCATCCTGATCGAGACCTGCCAGGATACGCTGCAGATCAAGGCGGCCGTCAATGGCGCCAAGCGGGCCCGCGCCGAAGCCGGAACCGAGACCCCCATCTTCGTCCAGGTCACGGTCGAGACCACCGGCAGCCTGCTCGTCGGGCCGGACATCGCCGCCGCCGCCACGGTCATCCACGCGCTCGATGTGCCGCTGATGGGCCTCAATTGCGCCACCGGCCCGCAGGAAATGGCCGAGCATATCGGCTGGCTCGCACGCAACTGGCCGCGCCTGATCTCGGTGCAGCCGAATGCCGGCCTGCCTGAGCTCGTGGACGGCAAGCCGCACTATCCTCTCGCGCCGGCGGATCTCGCCACCTGGCTCGAACGCTATGTCGTCGAGGACGGGGTCAATCTCATCGGCGGCTGCTGCGGCACCTCAATTCCGCATATCGCGGCCCTCGATGCGATGCTCCGCCGCCTTGGCTCGCCGCGGCCCACGCCGGTGCCGCGCCAGGCCGTCTGGATGCCTGCGGTGAGCAGCCTCTATGGCCAGGTGACGCTGCGCCAGGAGAACAGCTTCTTCTCGATCGGCGAGCGCTGCAACGCCAACGGCTCGCGCCGCTTCCGCGAATTGCAGGAAAAGCACGATTGGGACGGCGCTCTGGTGATGGCCCGCGAGCAGGTCGCGGAGGGCTCGAACGCGCTCGATGTCTGCACCGCCTTCGTCGGGCGCGATGAGCTTGCCGAGATGAATGCGGTCGTTCAGCGCTTCAATGCCGGCGTCAACGCGCCGCTCGTCATCGATTCCACCGAAACGCGCGTGATGGAAAGCACGCTCAAGCTCATTGGCGGCAAGCCGATCCTCAATTCCATCAATTTCGAGGATGGCGAGAAGCACGCCCATGACCGCCTTGCGCTCGCCCGCCGCTTCGGTACCGCCGTGATCGCGCTCACGATTGATGAGGAGGGGATGGCGAAGACGCCCGAGCGCAAGCTCGCGATCGCCCGCCGCCTCGTCGAATTCGCGCGCGATCGCCATGGCCTCTCGCCATCGGACCTGCTGATCGACCCGCTCACCTTCACCATCGCCACGGGCAATGAGGAGGATCGCAAGCTCGGGCTCTGGACCCTCGAAGGCATCCGCATGATCCGCGAGGCCTTGCCGGAGGTGCAGATCGTGCTCGGCCTCTCCAATATCAGCTTCGGCCTCAATCCCGCCGCCCGGGCAGTGCTCAACTCCGTCTTTCTCGATCACGCGCTGCGCGCCGGCATGACCGCGGCGATCGTGCATGTGAGCCGGCTCCGCCCGCTGCACGAGATCCCGCCCGAGGAGGCCGAGGCCGCCGAGGATCTCATCTTCGATCGCCGCCGCGAGGGCTATGACCCCCTCACCCGCCTGCTCGAGCTCTTCGCCGATCGCAAGGCCGCGAGCGCAGCGGAACGCAAGCGCGCCGAAACGCCTGAGGAACGGCTCAAGGAGCGCATCATCGCCGGCGACCGCAAGGGTCTTGCCGAGGATCTCGATGCCGCGCTCAAGAATTTGAGCGCGCTCGACATCATCAATACCGTCCTGCTCGACGGGATGAAGGTGGTGGGCGATCTTTTCGGCGCCGGGCGGATGCAGCTTCCCTTCGTGCTGCAAAGCGCCGAGACGATGAAGGCGGCGGTCGCCTATCTCGAACCTTTCATGGAGCGCGTCGCGGGCCAGGAAAAAGGCACGATCGTGCTCGCGACCGTGAAGGGAGATGTGCACGATATCGGCAAGAACCTGGTCGATATCATCCTCACCAACAACGGCTACCGGGTCGTCAATCTCGGCATCAAGGTGCCGCTTACCGAAATGCTCGCCGCAGCTGCCGAACATCGCGCGCATGCCATCGGCATGTCCGGCCTGCTCGTCAAATCGACCGTGGTGATGCGCGAGAATCTCGAGGAAATGTCCCGCCAGGGCCTCGAGATTCCGGTCCTGCTCGGCGGTGCGGCGCTCACCCGCCGCTATGTCGAGGAGGATTGTGTCGCTTCCTATGCATGCGGCCGCGTAGCTTACGCGCGCGATGCCTTCGATGGGCTTTCCTTGATGGAGAAGGTCACCGGCAACGCGTTCGACGATTATCTTGCCGCTGTTGCCGCCCGCCGCACCGGACGCGGGCGCAACCCCGCGCGCACGCTCGGCGAGGCCGATCCGCGCGCCTTCCGTCCGGTCGATATCGCCAAAGTCCAGGCGCGAAGGCGCCGCCTCACCGGGAATGAGACACCGCCGAGCCCGCCCTTCTGGGGGGCGCGAACGATCGAAGCCGATCCGCGGGCGCTCGTTCCCTTCATCAACGAGCGGAGCCTCTATCAATTCCAATGGGGCTTTCGCAAGCAGGGCCGCTCGCTCGAGGATTTCCTCGGCTGGGCGCGGCAGGAGCTGCGTCCCGTCCTCAAGCGCATGCTCTCACTCTGCGAGGCGGAAAAAATCCTGAGCCCCCGCGCGACCTATGGCTATTGGCACGCGGCCGGCCAGGGCAATGATCTCATTCTCTTCGACCGTGATGGCACGACCGAGCTTTGCCGTTTCACCCTGCCGCGCCAGCCGCGCGAAGATGGTGCGTGCATCGCCGATTTCGTCCGCGATATCGATGACGGGCCGCGCGACGTGATCGGCCTGCAAATCGTTACCATGGGCCATCACGCCTCGGAGGTCGCCCGTGCCTGGTTCGAGGAGAATCGCTACCAGGATTATCTCTATCTGCACGGGCTTTCGGTGGAGATGGCCGAGGCCATGGCCGAATATGTGCACAAGCGCATCCGCGCCGAACTCGGCTTCGCCGCCGAGGATGACCGGGACATGGAGAAGATGATCGCACGGGGCTATCGCGGCAGCCGCTACTCCTTCGGCTATCCCGCCTGCCCCAAGCTCGAGGACCAGGTGCCTCTGCTCCGCCTGCTTGAGGCCGCGCGCATCGGGGTCACCCTCTCCGAGGAATTCCAGCTCGAGCCCGAGCAATCGACGAGCGCGATCGTGATCCTCAACCCGCATGCGGAATATTTTACCGTGTGATTTCAGGGGCTCCATGTCCGGCCCAGCCAGAACCTGAAGACTCTTCCGCGCCCGCAGCGATCGGGGCGTGGAGCAGGGTCGCACGAACGTGCTCCGTTTGACGGAACGCGCGCCAGTCCTGTTTTGCCGAGCAGATTCACACGCTCCCGGATCGCTCCGCGATCCGGTCAAGCGCGATCGGCTCTGAAGACACGGCATCATTCTTTGACTTAGGACATATAGGTTGATATCAACGTAGCCGATCGACAGGAGACACTCCCATGCCGGACATCACGCCGTTCCTCTGGTTCAATACCGAGGCCGAAGCGGCCGCGCGCTTCTATGTCTCGGTCTTTCCCAATGCGCGGATCACCAGGATTGTCGAACGCACAGAGGCCGTGCCGGTCGATGCCGGAAAGGTGCTGACAGTCGCCTTCGAACTCGACGGCAAGCCTTTCACCGCGCTCAATGGTGGCCCCTATCACAAGTTTACCGAAGCAGTATCCTTCGTCGTCCACTGCAAGACGCAGGAGGAGATTGATCGCTACTGGAACGCACTTGGCGATGGCGGAATGCCCGGACAGTGCGGCTGGCTCAAGGATCGCTTCGGCCTCTCATGGCAGATCGTGCCCGACCGGCTGCCGGCGCTGCTTTCCGGTCCCGCTGCGGACCGTGTCATGGCTGCAATCCTGTCGATGACCAAGCTCGATATCCAGGCGCTGCGCACAGCCGCCGCGCCGTAACCGTCATCACGGGCTCGTGCGGGAGGGCTCGCTCGCGCGCTCCATCCCGCCCTCGCTTTTGTTTCCCCGCGTGAGTCAGACCTCCGGTGGTCCCACCTCCGGTCATCACGCTCTTTGTCCCCCCGCGTGATTCAGACCTCCGGTGTTCCCACCTCCGGTCATCACGCGCTCGCGCGGGAGGGCTGCGGCGGTTCCCATGCGGGCAAGGCCGCGCTGAAACCGGACACCTGACACAAAGCAGAAGCCGGGCACAGGGCAGAAGCCGGCTGAAAAATTGCCGGACCGCTCTGCCAATCAAAATCCTGAGGCGCCGCCTCGGCCTGCCCGCGGCCTCGTCAGGGCCTCGACCACCGACCGGCTTCGGCGTACAGGTATGCGTGCAAAGCGGAAGCGAGGCGAATCGTGATGCGTCCAAGTTATGAGATTATCCGGCGGAAGCGAAACGCGCGAGACAACATCGCTGCCGCGATAGCGGCAATTCTCGAATACCCTTTGGAACCCGCGAAGCGGTGTCGCGCCTTTGCAAGAATTCGCCGCAACAATCTCCGGCCGAGGCGGTGATGCGGGATCCTGCGTCGCGCCAAGCCGCCAGCGGTCCGGCCAGGACCGCCCTGCCGCTCCCGGTCAGGGAGG
>DASZQO010000281.1:0-2565 GCA_035549615.1 Acetobacteraceae bacterium | reverse complement strand
CGCGGCTCCGCAAGGGCGCAAGCGCGCTCCGCCCGCTCGTTCACGTGCTGGCAAGCGAATTCCTCGACGGGCCGGCGCGCGAGCGGGTACGCATCCGGCTGCAGAACTTCCTCGATGCCAGGATCCGATCGGATCTCGCGCCGCTCTTCGCGGCCATGGCGATGGCGGAGGAGGAGACGGTGCTGCGTGGGCCGATGCACCGTCTTTCAGAGGGGCTTGGCGTTGTGCCCGGACCGGCGCGCGAGGATTTTCCACCCGCCCTGCGCGCCCGGCTCAGGCAGGTCGGCGTGCGTGCGGGGCGTTTCGGGCTTTTCATGCCCGCTTTGCTCAAGCCGGCGGCGCTCAGGCTGCGAGCCCTGCTCTGGACCCTGGCGGAGGGATGGGGCGAGAGCCCTCTGCTGCCGGCGCCGGGCAGCATCGTCTGGCGCGGGTGCCCGGCGGAGGCCGGGCGGTTCGCGGCCGCGATGGGTTGGCTGCCGGCTGGGCCGGTCGGCATCCGGCTTGATGTGGCGGAGCGGGTCGCGGCCGAGCTGGCGGCAGCCGCGCGGCGCCAGCCTCCTTCCCTGCCCGCTTCCCTTGCCCCGCGGCTCGGGGTGAAGGCGGGCGAGCTGCCCGCCGTGCTACGCGGGCTAGGCTTTCGGCTGGTGCCCCAGGCAGGCGAGGCGACGGGGGAAGCGGCGCCCCTGGTGGCGCCCTTGCGCCGGCGGCCGACGGCACCCGGTGCGGAGGCCGGCACCACGATCTTGCCCGCCGGTCCCTTCGCTTCGCTTGCGGTTCTGCATCGACGATGACCCCGGATTTGCCTCATCATCAGCGCCTGGATGCCTGGCTCTGGTGCGCGCGCCTGGTGAAGAGCCGGACACGGGCCGCCGAGCTAGTGCGGGAAGGGAAAGTGCGGATCAACCGCCAGCCGACCGGAAAGCCGCATGCGCGGGTCAGGCCGGGTGACGTGCTCACGCTGCCGCTCGGCAATGGAGTGAAGGTGCTGTCGGTTCGCGCGCTTGCGCCGCGCCGCGGGCCGGCGGCGGCCGCGAGCCTGCTTTATGACGAGGTCCCGGAGATGCCCGCGCCTCTCTTGCCGGCGGAAGACGAAGCCGGCATACAGCCCCGCCGCGACCGGGGCAGACGGCCGATGGAGACCGAACGATGACCTATGTGGTCACAGAAAGCTGTATTCGCTGCAAATATATGGATTGTGTCGAAGTCTGTCCCGTAGATTGCTTTTATGTCGGCGAGAATATGCTGGTGATTCATCCGGACGAATGCATCGACTGCGGCGTCTGCGAGCCGGAATGCCCGGCGGAGGCAATCGTGCCGGACAGCGATGACCGGGCCGCCTCCTGGATCGAGATCAACCGGACCTATTCCGCCGAATGGCCGAACATCACCCGCAAAGGCACGCCGCCGGCCGATGCGGATGAATGGAAGGACAAGCCGGACAAGGCGAAGCTCTTCTCCGCAGAGCCCGGCCAGCCATAATCCTCTTCTTCAGGATCCCTGCTCACAGGGTAAGAAAAACCTGGATTGCCTGCACGAATTGCGTGTCGTCATGCCGTGGGCACATGGCAGAGCGGGTCGATCGTGTTATATTTTATGGATACGGGAGCATTTCCGGTGCCATGACGAGACACGGGCAGTGCCCCCGAGCTTCCAAGAACGGACCCGAGACGCGGGAGAGCTCATGGCGTTCAGGCGTTGAGCGGAATTTCCCGGGCAAGCGGGCATTGACTAGGGAAGGGGTGCGAAGTGCCCAGGAAGGGTTCTGCCCGGTCCGCGGCACCGCGTCGTCAGGCGGTGCAGGCGAGGCCACATCGTACCATTAGCAAGAGCAGCCGCGTGAAGAATGTGAAGAAGGTCACCGCCAAGCCGGCGGCCGTGAAACAGGTCGAGATGAAGCCGAAGACCGGACAGGAGGCGAAGGACGCGAACGCCAAACCGATGGCGCTCAAGGGGAAGCAAGCATCGGTCAGCAACGCGCCAGCCTCGGCCGCGAAGCCGGTCGCCAAGGCCGCTTCAGCCCCACCGGCGGCACCGCAGGTCGCCAAGCTCGCGGCCAAGGCGGCTCCCCGCCGTTCCGCGCTGCCGGAGGCTGAGCCGGTTCTCGAGACTGCAGTCGTCGAGGTCGCTGAGGAGACGGAGCCGCTGGAGGCGCCAGCCCAGCCGGAGGGCGCACGCCTGCCAGAAGCCGTGGCTGGAGGACCGGATTCCTCCCGCCCGGCGCCGCATGTCGGGCCGCCACCGCGGCCGCCGGCACCGCTCGAGGTCTTCACCGAGGGGGATCACGTGGTCTACCCGACGCACGGGGTGGGCAAGGTCGAGCGTATCGTGACTGAGACGATCGCTGGCTATCAGCTCGAGCTGATCCATATCACCTTCGAGGAAAACCGGATGACACTGCGGGTTCCGGTGGAGAAGGCGCGGAGCGCGGGGCTGCGAAAGCTTGCCAGCCGGCAGCTTTTCGAAGCGGCGCTCGCGACGCTCAAGGGCCGGGCGCGCATCAAGCGTACCATGTGGTCCCGCCGCGCGCAAGAATACGAGGCCAAGATCAATTCCGGGGATCCCCTG
>DASZQO010000280.1:0-11076 GCA_035549615.1 Acetobacteraceae bacterium | reverse complement strand
GTCTCGCATCTGCCGGCGGGCGGGGAGATCGTCCTCTTCGACCGGAGCTGGTACAACCGCGCCGGCGTCGAGCGCGTCATGGGCTTTTGCTCGGACGCCGACGTCGAGGAGTTCTTCCGCTCCGTGCCGGAGTTCGAGAAGATGCTGATCCGCTCCGGCATCATCCTGATCAAATACTGGTTCTCGATCACCGACGAGGAGCAGCATCTGCGGTTCCAGATGCGCATCCAGGATCCGATGAAGCAGTGGAAGCTCTCGCCCATGGATCTCGAATCCCGGAGGCGCTGGGAGCAATACACCAAGGCCAAGGAGGCGATGCTGGAGCACACCCACATCCCTGAGGCACCCTGGTGGGTGGTCGAGGCGGTGGACAAGAAGCGGGCGCGGCTCAACTGCATCCATCACCTGCTGAGCCGGATCCCCTACCAGGACGTTGCTCACGCGCCGATCACGCTCCCGGCCCGCGTGCGCAACCCGGACTATCTCCGGGGGCCCGTGCCCAAGGAGATGTACGTCCCGGCCGTTTACTGAGGCGCAGGCGCGGACGGGCAGCGGGCGGCCCTTTCTTTCGCCACCACCCGTTCCTGTCATTGCCGGGCTTGCCTCCGCAAGCCTGTCCTGCCGGCCCTGGATCGCCGGATCAGGTCCGGCGAGGATAGAAGGAAACGGGCGCGAACGGCGCACCGGTTCAGGGAATCGGCCGCGGACATGATCCGTTGCCGACAGCGCGCGGCCTTCCTATCTAGAGCCCATCTCCCTTCCTGACGTCACCGCTCCCGCATTCCGGAGACCCTCCCTCATGTCCGCACAAGCTCCCCTGACCTTCCTCATCACCGGCGTCAGCAGCGGCCTCGGCCGCGCGCTCGCCGAGGCCGCCCTGGCGGCGGGCCATCGCGTAGCCGGCACGCTGCGCGACGAGGCGGCGCGCGCCGCCTTCGACAGCCTGGCGCCCGGCCGTTCCCTCGGCCTCCGGCTCGACGTCACCGACAATGACGCCATCGCCCCTGCCGTCGCCGCGGTCGAGGCGACGCTCGGGCCCATCGACGTGCTGGTGAACAATGCCGGCTACGGGCACGAGGGCATCCTCGAGGAATCGAGCCTCGCCGACCTGCGCCGCCAGTTCGAGGTCAATGTGTTCGCGCCGGTCGCGATGATCCAGGCGGTGCTGCCCTCCATGCGCCGGCGCCGCTCGGGCCATATCGTCAACATCACCTCGATGGGCGGCCTCATCACCTTCCCCGGCATCGGCTTCTATAACGGCAGCAAGTTCGCGCTCGAAGGCCTGTCGGAATCGCTCGGCAAGGAGGTCAAGGACCTCGGCATCCGTGTGACGGCGGTCGAGCCCGGCCAGTTCCGTACCGACTGGGCCGGCCGCTCGATGGTGCGCGCCGAGCGCAAGATCGCGGACTATGACGCCGTGTTCGAGCCGTTGCGCAGACACCGGCGCGAGGTCAGCGGCAGGCAGATCGGCGATCCGGCCAAGGCGGCGCAGGCGATCCTGACGCTCGTCAAGTCGGACAATCCGCCAGCCCATCTGCCGCTGGGTCCGGATGCGCTCAAGCTGATCCGCGAGAAGCTCGATTATCTTCAGGGCGAGATCGCGGCCTGGGAAAAGCTGACGCTCTCGACCAGCTTCGGCTGAGCCACCTTCAGGCGTGTCGGAGGGGCCGACAGGTTGTCCCTTTTCCCCCGCGGCCCATAGGAGGCGGCTGCGAAAGGAGCCGGCTTGGGTCCGCGCGGCCCGGCTGTCCGATCGGGAGGCAAGATCCGGCCATCCTTTCCGATCGCCGCGGCTTGTCCTGCGGCGGGAAACCGATCACCGTGCTGCCGACGGTTCGCCGGCACGCGGCGGAATCCGTCAGCGGAGGGAGAACGTCCATGAACCGTCTGAAGGGAAAACGCGCGCTCATCACCGGCGGCACCAGCGGCATCGGGCTGGAGACCGCCAGGCAGTTCCTGGCCGAAGGGGCCCGTGTCGCGGTCACGGGCAGCAATCCCAAGACCCTCGAGGCCGCGTCGGCCGCGCTCGGTCCGGACGTGCCGATCATCAAGGCCGATGCCGGCGATGTCGCGGCCCAGAAGCGGGTCGCCGAGGAGCTTCGCCAGGCCTTCGGCGGGCTCGACATCCTCTTCGTCAATGCCGGTATCGGCGAGTTCCGGCCGGTCGAGGCCTGGGACGAGGCCGCCTTCGACCGCTCCTTCGCGATCAACGTGAAAGGGCCCTATTTCCTGATCCAGGCGCTGCTGCCGCTCTTCGCCAACCCGGCCGCGATCGTGCTCAACACCTCGATCAACGCCCATATCGGCATGCCGATGTCGAGCATCTATGCCGCGACCAAGGCCGCGCTCAGCTCCTTCATCCGCACCTTGTCGGGCGAGCTGATCGGACGCGGCATCCGCGTCAATGCGGTGAGCCCGGGGCCGATCGCGACGCCGCTTCATGGCAAGATCGGCATGGATGATGCCGCCGTCAAAGGGCTGATCGCGCAGATCCCGGCCGGGCGCCGCGGCGATCCCTCGGAGATCGCGAAGGCCGTGGTTTTTCTCGCATCGGATGAAGCGGCCTTCACGGTCGGCAGCGAGCTCACCATCGATGGGGGCATGAGCACGCTGTGACGGCGGGCGTCAGCGCTCCTGCCGTTTTGCCTGGGCGCGCGCGATCTCGGCGCCGAAGAGCAGGATCTGCGCGGTGTAGTTGACCCAGAGCAGCACCACGATGAAGGCGGCGGCGGCGCCGTAGCTCGCGGCCATGCGGCTGGTGCCGATATAGGCGCCGATGGCGAACTTGCCGATGGAGAAGAGCAGAGCGGTGACGGTCGCCCCGACCCACACATCGCGCCAGGCGATGGGCGTGTCGGGCAGGATCTTGAAGATCATGGCGAAGAGGACCGTCGTGACCCCGAGCGACGTGACGGGATTCAGGACCCACAGCAGGATGTGGAGCATCGGAAAGACCTGGGTGCGCCAGGCATTCCAGGCGTTGAGGACGGCGCTGACGGCGAGCGAGGTCAGCAGCAGGAACCCCATCACGGCGATCAACGCCAGGCTCAGAAGCCGCCGGCGGATGACGGCGACAACGGCGCCCTCCTCGAGCGGCGGCGCCTTCCAGATGATGTTGAGCGCCGATTGGATTTCCCCCACCGCGCCTGTCGCGGCGTAAATCAGGGCCAGGATACCGATGATCGCGGCCAGGAATCCCGACTCCGTTCCCCGGAAGCCCAGGATCAGCGACTGCAGGGCCTTGGCCGTCTCCTGTCCGATCAGCCCGCCCAGCTCGGCGAGGATCGCGCCCTGCGCCGCCTCGCGCCCGAAGAAGAGACCCGCGATCGCGATGACGATGATGAGCAGGGGCACGAGCGAGAAGGCGGCATAGTAGGCGATGGCCGCGCCCATCGAAGGGCAGCGGTCATCGAGCCAGCCGGATGTGGCCGCCCTCAGGATGCGCCAGATCCGGCGGAGAAGGGGCGTGGCGGAATTGAGACGGGAGGGCTCGGCCATGCCGGGACAACGGCCAGCCTCTCCCGCCGGTTCCCTTGCCCCAGAGCGCCTGTCTGCCGGGCGGATCCCCGGTGGGGCTCTTCCTTGCACCTGGGGAGTTTTGGTAGCAAGCTCCGTTGCAGGGGAAGCTGGGAACCTATTCTTAACCAAGCTTCGAGGAGGACCGCCTCGGTGCGGCGTTCGCGCATGCCGGTATCGGGCGCGGACCGGGCCCTCCGGCTCGAATGCCGTCGATGACGATGCGGCGAGGGGTATCTCATGGAAGATGCCACCAGATCGTCGGGCAGGGCGCCGGCCTCGCGACCGGGCCTCCTGCCGTTCGAGGCGGGCGATCCGGCCCCCGCCATCTCGGCGCTGGATCAGGCGGGCGAACCGGCCTTCAGCAATGCCGACCAGATCACCGGCCGGCCGCTCCTGCTGCTCTTCTGCCCGGCAGGCGGCGAGGCGGCCCTGCTGGCCGGCTTTCGCGACCACGCGGCCGAGTTCGCGGCGCTCGAGACGATCATCTTCGCGATCAGCCGGCAGGCCGTGGCGGCGAACCAGGCCTGGCATGCCGCCTTGCATCTGCCCTTCACCCTGCTGAGCGACAGCGGCGGGGGCATTTTCCGCACCTACGGTGCCACGGAGGCGCCGCTCGTGATCATCCTCGATCCCGATCACCGGGTCGCGCGCGTGCTGCGCGCCGACGTGACGGCGCCCGCGGATCCTGCGCCCCTCGCCGCGGCGGCACTCGCCTGTCTGCGCGCCAGCTTTCCGCCGCGGGGCCTGCGCGTGAGCATGCAAGCGCCTGTCCTGCTGCTGCCGCGCGTGCTGGAGGAAGAACATTGCGCCCGGCTGATCGAGCTGTTTCACAAGCCCGTCGCCTCATGGCAGTCGGACGGGTTCCGCAGCGAAGGCCATGACCGGGAGCGGGGCGATTTCAAGGTCGAGCATGCCGGCAGCTACGGCCAGCTCACCGAGTATGTGGTGCGCGATCCGGCGGTGCAGGCTTTCCTCGATCAATGTTTCAATCGCCGGGTCTCGCGCGAGATGCGCAAGGTCTTTCAGACGAAGGTGAGCCAGCGCGAGGATTATCGCATCGCCCGCTACGATTCCGCGACGGGCGGCGTGCTTCGTCCGCACCGCGACAACGCGACCAAGGAGACCTCGCACCGTCGCTTCACCATGACCATCAATCTCAATGCCGGCGAGTATGAGGGCGGCGCGCTCCGCTTCCGCGAGTATGCCGACCATTATTACGAGGTCGAGCGCGGCACCGCCGTGATCTGGTCGGCGCTGCTCCTGCATGAGGTGATGCCCGTGACCCGCGGCGCCCGCTTCATCCTGGGCGTCCACATGTATGGGACGTGATCGGTCGCCCGAGCAGGCCGCGGGTTCTTCTGCCAACGGGAAGGGGAACCCGCGGACGTCTTGTGCCCCGTCAGCTCTGCGGCAGGCCGAGCGCGGCGCGGAGCTCGGCCCGCGCGGCGTCGAACTCGGCGGCGAAATCGGGCTGGTTCATGACCGCCTCGGCGATCAGGTTGCCGGCGATCCGCCCGGCGACGACGTCGCTGCGGAAATGGATGCCGCCGACGACGCGGTTGTTGGCATAGTCCCAGCCCCGGGCCATCAGCTCGGCCCGCTTCTCCGGCACCATGTTCGACAGCATGATCGCCATCAGCGTGCCCAGCGTCGCATGGCCCGAAGGATAGGCGCCCGACTTGGAGAGCGGGACCACCGGCTTGACCAGGTCGCTATAGAGATGCGGCCGCGGCCGCTTCCAGAAATCCTTCGCCGGATCGACCACGGCGCCCTCGGTCTCGGCGATGCGCGCGAAGAACGCGTCCGTCTTCGGCAAGGTCTCCTTGACGAACCTGGGGCCCAGCACGTCCGCGAAGCGCCAGACATTCTCCTCGGCATCGGCCTGGGCGCGCGCCACCATCTCGGGCGTACGGGTCACCTGCAAGGTCAGGATCTCGGCCAGCTCGTTTTTCATCTCCGGCGTATCGAGCGCGGCCGGCGGCGGCAGGAATTTCGTTAAATCCAGTTCATGTGCGGTGACGAAAGGCTTGGCGTCGTCGCTCCAGGCCGGGGCCGTCGCGGTCCCGACCTGAACGAAGGCCACCAGCAGCAGGAAGGCAAGCTTGCGTACCATGACACATCCCCTGATCGAGTGCAGGGGGCCTCTATATCAGGCGTTCGATTGCGCGGATGTGACGCCCGGTGCAGGCGCTCGCGAGAGCGGTGCGTCAGGCATGCCGGTTCTTCGGCCGGGGCAGGCCGAGATTCTCGCGCAGGGTCTCGCCCTCGTACTCGGTCCGGAAGAGACCGCGGTTCTGCAGCTCGGGGATCAGGAGCCCGCAGATATCCTCGAGCCCGTCCGGCAGCGTCGCCGGATGGATCAGGAAACCGTCGGCGCCGCGACCCTGGAACCAGCGCTCCATCTCGTCCGCGATCTGGCTCGCCGTTCCGACCAGGGGGCGCTGGCCGCGGGCGCTGCCGTAATGCCGATAGGTTTCGCGCAACGTCGGGTTTTCCTTGCCCGTGGCTTCCTTCATGAAGCGCAGCCAGAAGCGGAGCTGCTCCTCGACGATCTCTTCCGGGATCGGTGCGTCGAGCGGCACGCCCGAGAGATCGACATTGCCCAGATCGTTGGAGAGCACCTCCCGTCCGACATCGGGGTGGATGAGGGAGGAGAGATGCTCGTGTTTCTCCTTTGCTTCCTTCTCGGTCCGGCCGACGATGGCGTTGAGGCCGGGCATCACCTTGAGCGAACCCGCCGGCCGGCCGTGCTTCTTCACGGCGGCCGCCAGCTTCCCGTAAAGCGCCTGGGCCGATTCCAGGTCGAACTGCGCGGTGAAGATGAGATCGGCGTGACGGCCGGCCATGTCGATGAAATCGTCGGAGCCGCCGGCCTGGGCGATGATGGGATGGCCTTGCGGCGGCCGTGCCACGTTGAGAGGGCCGGCCACGGAGAAGTGTGCGCCTTTGTGGTTCAGCGGATGAAGCTTGGCGGGATCGAAATATTCCGCGGTCGTCCGATCGCGCCGGAAGGCATCGTCCTCCCAGCTGTCCCAGAGCCCCTTGACGACCTCGAGGAACTCCAGCGCCCGCTCGTATTTCTCGCGGTGGGAGAGATGCTCCTCGCGGCCGAAGTTCCGGCTTTCCGAATGGTTCGAGGAGGTCACGGCGTTCCAGCCGGCGCGGCCATGGCTCAGATGATCGAGCGAGGCGTAGCGGCGCGCGACGTGGTAGGGCTCGTTGTAGCTGGTGGTGGCGGTCGCAACCAGCCCGAGGCGGCTGGTCCTCGCCGCGATGCCGGAGAGCAGCACCATCGGATCGAAATAGGCCATGTATTGGGGCCAGCGCTTGAGCGCGTTCAGGCGGCCGTTGCGCGTCGCGACGGCGTCGGCAAGGAACATGAGGTCGAACTTGGCGGCCTCGGCCGTCTGCGCCAGCGCCGCGTAATGCTCGAAATTGGTGCCGGCATCGATCTGCGAGCCGGAGTGCAGCCAGGCGGCGATGTGATTCCCGGTCGGGTGGAAGAAGGCACCCAGCTTCATCTTGTCGTTGCGACGATCGGGCATTGTCGGCCAGTCCCATCGGAGGATTCGCGTGGTCGAAGGGGTGCCACGCAACCGGAAGGCGGAATCCTATCTATCCCGGAACGGGAGAGGCCGCCAATGGGCCCGAACGGGTGACAGTACGCTTTGGCGGCGGGGAAGGCGAACGGGCGCCCGGCCGTGATCTGGCTAGGCCGGAACAGGCGTATCCGACAGCGGCAGCCGTTCCGCGCCCCGCTCAATAGCGGCCAGGAGGGCCAGATCGTCATCGTTCAGCTCGGCCCGGCTGTTCTTGACGACCTCGCGACCGTGGCGAGCGGCGTCGATCGCACCCTGGCGGTCTTCGGCCGCGTGGCGGGCCACGGCCAAAGCGCGCCAGTAGCCGTAATTCGAGCGCGCTGCAGGCGACACGGCAGCAAGCAGCTGCAGCGCCTCATCGCCCTCCTTGTGCAGCAGGGCAATCAGGAATGCGCGCTCGATCCGCACCCAATCCGAAAGCTCTTCGGGCCTGGACACAAACAGGTCCAGGATCTCAAGGCAGCGCCGGACATCCGAGCGTGCCAGGAAATGATTGTAGAAGAACCGGTAGCTGATTTCGGGCGCCTTTCCCGATGAGATGTCAGCCTCCAGTTCTCGCAGCAGGCTGGGATCGAGTTCCGCCGTCCGGACTCCATCGATCTCCCTCCCCGAAAGCCAGCCCGCCCGTTCGAGAGCCGGGTCGCGTCTTCTGAGGAGCATATCGAGCAAGTGAGCTCCGTCCGTTCGCGCGCCGCCGGTGACGCTCCTCGGTACCAGATTGATGAGCGCGATGGTGAACGACGATACGGCGAGCGCGGACAGAGCCAGGTTGAAGGCGCCGCCGAAAAGACCCGTGGCGATGGCCAAGAAGGCCAGGGCGCTTGTCAGTATGTTCCCAAGTGCGCCGCCGAGAATGAAAAAGGCTTCGCCTTTGTGCCAATCGCCCGGACGGCTCGGGGTGGCTATAACAAATCCGCCAAAATCCTGCCCCTGCATTCCCGCGAAGGGAAACCATTGTTTTGCCCGGGGCCGGTAAACGAACGGCCATACGGCAAACAGATGGATGCGGCGGCCGGTCAGTTTCGCAGCCGCCGCATGCCCAGACTCGTGGACCAGGATGGCGAGCCACGATTGCATCAGGTAGAGCGCGATGCCGATGACGACGCCGACGATCGGCTCCAGGATGAGGCCCGACTCGCGGACGGCCTCAATGATCTGCCCCATCGAAATCACAGATCCGATGATCCCAAACGCCAGGCGGAGCAGCCCGCCCGCGAGCCTGCCCCAGATGCGGCGTGCCGTCGGTCTGCTTGGGGATGGTTCTTTCGAGCGCGTCATGAGCAACGCCAGTCGTCGGGCGAGGCTGGCTGCGGGCCGGGTTCGTTCACATGCCGGAATGGAGACCGGCGCCCACCGCCCGGGACCGGAGCCAAGGGTCCCCAGGGAAGCGCTACAGCAAATGCGAGCAGGAGGCGTTTATTTATCACGCGTTCAGGTTGTGGCAGGGTCTGGCCATCTTGCAAGGTCAATTTGTGCCGGAACGATCCATCAGCTCGGCGCGAGCCGTGGGAATCTCGAATCTTCCATCGTCACCTGCAAACGCGGCGGGTGCGGGATGGACTCCCAGGCTGATTCCCGCGTGCATGGTTTCCTTGCCTTCCGCGCGCCGTGACGCGCGGTCGCGCTGGGCAAACCCGCTTTGCTTCTGGCAAACTCTTCAACGGCTTGGGCGCAAGCGCGGTCGGGCCGCCGGTCACCAGCGCTGAAGGAACGACGGAATGACGAAGTGGAAGCTGGATGGCGAGGGGCCGCTCTTCAAGCAGTTCCAGCGCACGGTCATCCAACAGATCGTCGAGGGCGAATTTGCTCCCGGAGACCGCCTCCCATCGGAAGCGGAGCTGATGCAGCGCTATGCCTTGTCCCGGCAGACGATCAGCAAGGCGTTGTCGGAACTCGCCGAGCAGGGCCTGCTCGAGCGGAACAAGCGGGCCGGCACCACCGTGGCGAAGGGATTCCGCGAACGCTTCCTGATGCCGGTCAAGGACATCTCGGTGGAGGTCGGCGAGCGCGGCGGCGTCTATGAGTACCGCATCCTGGCGCTGAAGAAGGTCAGGAACGGCGATGGCGGGCTGCGCTGGAACGACCTGCCGATGGGCGCCCCCTTTCTCTATGTCGAGGTGTTGCATCTTGCCGACAACACGGTGGCTCAGCATGAGCGCCGCTTCATCAATCTGACCTCCGTTCCCAAGGCGGCCGACCAGACCTTCGAGCGCGAGCCGCCCGGCATGTGGCTGATGCGCAATGCGCTCTGGTCCTGGGTCCGGCGGCGGATCACGGCCGTGAATGCCACCGAGGAGGTGGCGCGGCTGCTGCAGGTTCCCGTGGGCGCCGCCTGTGTGACGCTCGAGCGGCGGCTCTACCACCAGGAAGAAGCCATCTCGATCGTCTACTTCATCCATCCGGGAGACCGCTTCGCGCTCGATGGCGATTTCGGTCTCGCCGTCTCCGAGCATCCGCTCGAAACGACCGGCCGGCCGCATATCGCCTGATCGCCGTAGGCCTGCGGCGCCGGCATCGAAGCCCGCCACCCGAGATTCCGTCACCACGCCGGATCAGCGCTCCGAAAGGACGCCGCCCAGATGCTGGGCGGGTTGCTGCCTTTTTGTGCGCAAGGAAGGCATTAATGTACGGACAAAATGCCATTTTAGCGTTGTAATGACTTTAATTCTGCCCAATAATGTCTGAAATCCTGCCTTGGCAGCTCGCCCTATCGGGTCGCCAGGGACAGACGGGCGCGAAAGAAAGCCCGATGGATGGCCGAACGAATCCAGGATCGGGCGGCGGGGAGTGCGATCGGCCGGGCCGGCGAAAAAGCCTGCCGGCAACAAGGCAATATCGGGGGACTGGGATGAAAACGCGTCTGCTGCTTCTGTTGACCGCCTTCATGCTGGGCTTTGCGTCGCTGGCCCAGGCGGCGGACAAAATCACCTTGGCGCTGAACTGGAACGTTCCGTATTCCGGCTGGGCCGGATTCTACGTGGCGCAGCACGAGGGCTATTTCGCCGCCGAGGGGCTCGATGTGGAGTTCCTGCTTCTCAAGGGCTCGAACCCGGCCAACCAGGCGATTGCCGCGGGCAGCGCCAACCTGGGCGTGACGACGGCGAGCTCGATCGTGGTCGCGGCCAGCCAGGGGCTGCCGCTGACGGCGGTCTCGGCCTATATGCAGTCGAATCCCGAGGGCGTGATCGCCCGCAAGGACAGCGGCATCGAGAAGCTCGAGGACTTCGTCGGCAAGAAGGTCGGCTACAACGTCTCCAATCCGACGGTCTATCTCTTCGAGGCCAAGCTCAAGCGCGCCGGCATCGACCGCGACAAGATCCAGTGGGTCACGGTGCAGCCCGAGGCCATGGTGCCGATGCTGCTGTCCAAGCAGATCGACGCGGCCATGGGCTATTGGGACTGGGAAGCCATCAATGTCCAACGCGAGAACGTGCCGGTGAACGTCTTCGTCATGAGCGACGACAAGGTCCAGATCTACGGCCCCACCGTCGTGGGCAACAGGGACTGGGTGGCGAAGAACGGCGATGTCGTCCGCCGCTTCCTGAAGGCCGCGGTGAAGGGATGGGTGGCGGCGAACGCCGATCCGGACAAGACGCTCGCCGTCATGATGGAAGCCAACCCCGGCGAGGACCGGGAGTTCATGAAGCAGGCGCTGGCGATCTCCATGAAGCTGATCGGCAGCCCCGATGTCGCCCAGCACGGTTTCGGCTGGATGGATCTGTCCGACTGGCAGGGGCTGCAGGATGCGCTGCTGCAGGGAAAGGTCATCGAGCACGAGGCCGACCTTTCGACCCTGTTCACGAACGATTACCTGCCGGACAACGCCAAGGACTGGAAGGCGCAGTGATCTCGACGTCGGCGGTGCGGCGCGGGAGCCTCCAGGATCGGGCTCCCGCAGGCCGTAGCATCGTTTCGATGCACGGCATCTCCATGGTCTATGGCGGACCGTCCGGGGGTG
>DASZQO010000279.1:0-5533 GCA_035549615.1 Acetobacteraceae bacterium | reverse complement strand
GGGCACGGTGATGCCCTCCTTCGCCTCGATGCTCTCACGCGATGAGATCTGGAAGGTGCGCGCCTTCGTGAAGGCGAACCCGAACGGCATTTGAACCCATCCGCCGTCTTTCGGAAGGGCTTCTGCCGGAGGCGGGTGCCTTCACCCCTTCCTGTTCTGCGCGTCCCAATAGCGCTCCAGATTGGCGATCAGCGCCGGACTGAAATGGCATTCCGCCTGCTCGCGCGCATAGCTCGCGCAATAGCGCCGGAAGAGATCGAGCGGCTCGGCGCCGACCCGCAAGGCCCGCCGGTTTCCCACCGCGCTCACCGCGCCTGAGCTGGTCAGGCCCGTCACGGCCCGCGTGATCGCCGCGTCCATCTCCGCTACCGGCACGATCTCGTCGCATAGAAGCCGTCCCTCGGGGCTCGTGCAGTCGAGCCGCCGCTCATATTGAATGAGCTGGCGCGCCAGCCGCTCGCCCGTAAAGCGCGGCAGGCGCAGATTGGCGAGCCCCGGAATGATGCCCTCCTTGCGCGCCGGCAGGCTGAGAAAGGCATCATCCGCCGCCAGCACGTAATCCACCGCCAGGAGAATCTGGCAATGCCCGCCGATGGCAAATCCATCCACCGCGGCGATCCACGGTTTCTCGATTCCCGCGCCATGCACATCGTCGGGCAGCGTCTCCGGCCGCGCCACACCGCGGAGGAGCTTATGAACGAAGCCGAGATCGCGCTGCAAATACCAGGCGAACGGAATCCGCCCCTGATAGAGATGCGTGAGATTGATCCCGCTGCCGAAGAGATGCCGCCCGCGATATTTCGCGTGCTCCACCCGGCTGCCCCGCATCACGGCAATCTCGCTTACGGGATCGAGAATCGCGAGATCGACCGCGATCTCCATCGCTGTGAGCGTCGTCTCATCCTCCGCATTCAGGAAGCGGGGATTGGAAGTCTCCAGCAGAACAGCCCGGCCCCGCCGCTCCAGCCGCGCCGCGCCGAGATCGGCAAAGCCGTGCGCGACGAACGCCTCCAGCCGCTCTACGCTTTCCGTCCGTGGCAGCAGCATGGCATGGCAGAGATGAAGCCCTGCTTGCTCATGGGCGAATAGCGCCGAGAGAAAAATCCCCTGATCGATCTCCAGCCCGTCCTTGTCACGCTGGAACGTCTCGGCTTCGGCGGCAAGCTGGCTTCGGCTCGGCACCAGGCCCGGAAACGGCTCCGCCGCCAGAAGAACGAGCTCTTCGAGCCGGACGAAGCGGGACAATCCCTCTGTCAGCGCAGCATAGACCGCCGCCGCGTGAACCGCGAGAAAGCGGCTGCGTGATCTTCGCGCCCGCACCCGGATCAGCTCCGCGGCGCGCGCCTCCTTCTCCGTCCGCGCTCGCTTCTTCGGCAGGCGCGCGATCAGTTGCTCGCTCAGCCGCCAGAAACGGCCATAGCGCTCGCGATCCTCCGCGAAGCCGCCCACCGATTGCGGCTCCCGAGCAATCCACGCCGAGACCTCCGACTCCGGCAGCCCCACCGCCGTGAGCGCCGCAGTCTCCTCGCCCGCCTCCCGAAGGCTCATCTCCGTCAGCTCTTCGGCCTGAGATCGACCACCCGCTTCGCCTTGCCCTCCGAGCGCTCAATCGTCCCCGGCGCCACCACCCGCACAACCGTTGTCACGCCGACGAACTCCTTGATGAGATGCACCAGGTTCCGCGCGATCTCGCTCTGCGCCGCTTGGTCCTCATTCGTCCGCGCCTCCACCACCACGTCGAGCTCGTCGAGATGCGCGGGGCGGCGAAGCTCAAGCCGATAATGCGGTGCCACCCGCACTTCCCTAGCGAGGACCGTTTCGATCTGGGTCGGAAACACATTGACCCCGCGGATGATCATCATATCGTCGCTGCGGCCCTTCACGCGGTCCATCCGCCGCAGCGGCCGAGACGTTGCCGGGAGCAGGCGGGTGAGATCGCGCGTGCGATAGCGGATGACCGGCATGCCCTCCTTCGTCAGCGTGGTCAAAACAAGCTCGCCGTGCTCGCCCTCGCCCAGCACGCGCCCGGTTGCGGGGTCAACAATCTCGGGGAAGAAATGATCCTCCCAGATCGTGAGCCCGTCCCGGGCTTCGCCGCATTCCTGCGCGACTCCCGGCCCCATTACCTCCGAAAGTCCGTAATGGTCGAGCGCCTGGATCCCCATCCGCTGCTCGATCTCCGCGCGCATGGTCTCGCTCCAGGGCTCGGCGCCAAAGATTCCGATCCGCAGGCTGCACGCGCGCGCATCAAGCCCCTCGTGCGCGAACGCATCGGCGATCGTCAGCGCATAAGAGGGCGTGGCGGCGAGGATATCGGGCTGGAAATCCTGGATGAGCTGCACCTGCCGTCCGGTGAAGCCGCCACTGACGGGAATGACGGCGGCGCCCAGATGTTCCCCGCCATAATGATAGCCGAGCCCACCGGTGAAGAGCCCGTAGCCCAGGGCGTTGTGGATCTTGTCGCCCGGCCGCCCGCCAGCCATGCGGATCGAGCGCGCCATGAGCTCGGCCCAGGTTTCGAGATCACCCTTCGTATATCCGACCACGGTCGGCTTGCCCGTCGTCCCGCTCGAAGCATGGATGCGCACGATCTCCTCCATCGGCACCGCGAACATGCCGAAAGGATAGGTGGCGCGCAGATCTTCCTTCGTGGTGAAGGGAAATTTCTCGAGATCGTCGAGATGCCTGAAGTCATCGGGATGGACATGGGCTGCCGCGAATCTCTGCCGGTAATGCGGGACCCGTTCATAGGCCCGCGCGATCGCCGTCTTGAGCCGCGCAAGCTGGAGGGCGCGCAGCGCATCGACAGACCTCGTCTCGGCAGTCTCGTTTTCCACACTCGCCCCCATTCCCGCACCCTATCGATACAAATCCGGCATGATCAAGCCTCGTGCGTTGCTGCAAATGCCGATTGACGAAGCCCGTTTGCCGCCGCATCTCTCCGCGTGCCAGACGGCCGGACGGCCGCCGGCGCGTGCCGCAAGGCCCGCGCGGGAGGAAAGTCCGGGCTCCACGGGAACGCGGTGCCGGTCAACGGCCGGCGGGGGCGACCCCAGGGAAAGTGCCACAGAAAACATACCGCCGGCACCGTCTTCGGGCGCTGCCGGCAAGGGTGAAAAGGTGCGGCAAGAGCGCACCGCGCGCCCGGCAACGGGCGTGGCAGGGTAAACCCCACCGGGAGCAAGACCGAATAGGGGTGGCCGGCGGCGCGAGCCGCCAGGGGCGTTTCCGACCCGCCACCCGGGTTGGTCGCAGGAGGCGCGCCGTAAGGCGCGTCCTAGAGGAATGGCCGTCCCGCCCAGCGGGAGAAATCTCGCGGGCGGACAGAACCCGGCTTATAGGCCGTCTGGCAACCTCTTTGGCGCGCCCGCTGCGGCCTTATTTGTCACGCTTTGGGAAATATTCACGCTGTCATCGGAACAAAACGCGAAATCCAGCCCGGGCCAAGAGAGCCGGGCAACAAGCCGCGGACGCGTTTTTCAAGCAACAGGCAGGAACAGATCGCCGTAACGGGCCGGAATCCCGCATCACGATAAATGTACGGCGGTGAATCTCCTTTACCCCCCAAGCCGGGCCATGATATCCCATGTTCTCCCAAACAGAGTCTCGCGTTTGGGCGGAACCGGCCCACAGACAAGGCCAATTCCTAGGAGCGAACGGGCCCAGCCGGATGAGTCAATTCTGGGGCACGCACCAGAACAAGCGCGATGGCAAGGGTCGCGTCTCGATTCCTGCGCCCTTTCGCGCCGCACTGCGGGACGGCAAGGAGGCCGAGCAAATCGTTACGGTTGTGTTGCGTGCCTCGCACAAGCACCCCTGCATCGAGGCCTGGCCCGTCGAGGCGTTCGAGCGTCTGGCCGTGCCGGTCCAGCGATATGACTGGTTCAGCGACGAGCATGAGGATCTCGCAACCGCCCTCTATGCGGATGCCTTCCCGGTCGAGTGCGACAAGGAGGGCCGCATTCTCCTGCCCGATACGCTGGTCCGTCACGCCTCGCTTGACGGCGCGGTCACCTTCGCGGGCCTCGGCAAGATCTTTCAAATCTGGGAGCCGGCCGCCTTCGAGCGCCGCCGCGCCGATGCCCGCGAGCGCACCCGCATTTCGCGCCTCACCTTGTCGGCGGAGGGCGCGGCATGAGCCACATCCCCGTCCTTCTCGATGACGTGCTCGCCCTCCTCGCTCCGCGGGACGGCGGCATCTATCTCGATGCCACCTTCGGCGGCGGCGGCCATGCGAGCGCCATCCTCGCGGCCGCGCACTGCACCCTCTTCGCGATCGATCGTGATCCCGCCGCTATCGCTCGCGGCGCGGCGCTCGCCGCCCGCTATCCTGGCCGTCTCACCCTCATCGAGGGTCGCTTCAGTGCGATGCTGGAGCTGCTCGGCCGCGCCGGGGTCGATCGTCTCGACGGCATCGTGATGGATCTCGGTGTCTCGTCCTTCCAGCTCGATGATCCGGCTCGCGGCTTCAGCTTCCGGTTTGCCGGCCCGCTCGATATGCGCATGGGTCGGGACGGCCCGACCGCGGCCGAGCTTGTGAACACCCTGCCGGCGGAGGCGCTTGCGTCCCTGCTCGCCGAGTTCGGGGAGGAGCGGCATGCGCGCCGCATCGCCCGCCACCTCCTCGCCGCCCGCGCCAGGCGCCCGATCGCCACCACCACCGAGCTTGCCGAGATCATTCGTGCGGCCATGCCTCCATCACGAGAGCGAATCGATCCGGCAACGCGTAGCTTCCAGGCGCTGCGCATCCGCGTGAACGACGAGCTCGGGGAGATCGCAAGTGCACTCGAACAGGCCGCATCCCTTCTCGCGCCGGGCGGGAGGTTGATCGTGATCGCCTTCCATTCGCTCGAGGACCGTCTGGTCAAACGTTTCATGGCCGCGGCCGCCGGCCGCACGCCGCTGCCCTCGCGCCACCTGCCGGCCTCCCCCCGCGAGGCTGCGCGCTTTCGTCTTCTCACCCCGCGCGCGGTCCGCCCGAGCGCGGCCGAGATCGCCGCCAATGCCCGTGCCGCCTCGGCGCGGCTGCGCGCCATCGAGCGGGTAGGGGGCGCCCGATGATCCGCCCGGCAACGATATTGACCGCGCTGCTGGCGGCTGGCAGCGGCCTCTATCTCTATCAGGCCAAGCACCGCACCGCCGTCCTGGATGGCGAGATCGCCTCGGTCGAGAACGACATCCAGGCGACCGAGACGCGGATCTCGCTTCTGCAGGCCGAGTGGGCGCTCGAGAACTCGCCGATCCGTCTCGCCGATCTTGCCGGCCGCTATCTCAGCCTTCAGCCGATGAAGCCGACCCAGGCAGTGACCTTCGCGGATCTTCCCTCCCGCCTGCCGCCGCCGGCGCCGCCGGGCACTGAGCCCGCCCCGCCGGCCGGCGTGGCGGCGCCGACATTGCCGGTACTCGCCGCGCTGCCCGCGCTTGCGGTCTTCGCGAGCCTCGAGATGATCGAGAGCTCCCCCCCGCCGTCAGCAGCCGAACCGGCGTCTTCCGCGCCCGCCGCACCGGCGGCGGCAGCCGTGCCGGCTTCCGT
>DASZQO010000278.1:0-5068 GCA_035549615.1 Acetobacteraceae bacterium | reverse complement strand
GAAGCGGCCGGCCAGCGCGCCGACCGCTTCCTCGCGGACGCCATCGGCGGCCTCTCACGCTCCCGGGTCAAGGCGCTGATCCTCGCCGGCCATGCCACGCGTGACGCTCAGGCGCTCTCCGACCCCGCCGAGCCGGTGCGGGCGGCCGCCCGCTATGCCTTGCGCCTGCCGCCCCCGGTGGCGGCCACGCCGGAACCCCAGCCGATTCCGCTTACCGTTCTGCACGAGGATGATAAGCTGATCGTCATCGACAAGCCGGCCGGCCTCGTCGTTCATCCCGCCCCCGGCAACCCGGATGGGACGCTGGTCAATGCCCTGCTCGCGCATGCGGGCGATTCGCTCGGCGGCATCGGCGGGGTGCTCCGCCCCGGGATCGTCCACCGGCTCGACAAGGATACCTCCGGCCTGATGGTTGCTGCCAAGACCGAGGACGCCGAGGCCGCGCTCGCCGCCGCCTTCCAGGCACGCACGATCGAGCGGGCCTATCTCGCGCTTTGCTGGGGGGTGCCGGCCCCCGCCAGCGGCGAGTTCTCGGGCGCGATCGGCCGCGATCCGCGCGAGCGCAAGCGCATGGCCGTGCGCGCCGGGGGTAAGCCCGCCCTGACCCGCTATCGCGTGCTTCGCGCCTGGGGCAGCGCCGTCGCCCTTCTGGAATGCCGGCTGGCAACCGGGCGGACCCACCAGATTCGTGTCCATCTCGCTCATGCCGGGCATCCGCTGGTGGGCGATCCCGTCTATCTCCGCCGCGTGCCGGCCGCCGCCCGCGCCCTGCCCGAGCCCCTGCGCCGCGCCTGCCTCGACTTCCCGCGCCAGGCCCTGCACGCCGCGCGCCTCGGCTTCCGCCACCCCGCAAGCGGCCTTCCGCTTCGCTTCGAGACCGCGCCGCCGCCCGACTTCGTTTCCCTGCTCGACACCCTCGATCAAGGCATAGCAGCCTCCCGATAGGTCAATAATCTTGACAGGACTTGTCTAGTCCTGTATAAGCCCGGCCATCCGGCAGGACTGGGCACGAGGGCCGGATGACGGAAGGGGTTGCCGCCTTTTAAGGGGCCTGTCTTCGTCGGCCGAGTTAACGTGCCCCCAATCATTCGCGTCGAAGGGAGGGTCCTCGTGCCGTCGGGGGCGGGACCCGTTTGCTTCGGCTGAAAAAGGAGCTGCCTATGGCCGCTGCCGTTATGAACCTCGCTCCGGAGGGCAACCTCTCCCGCTACCTCCAGGAGATCCGCAAGTTTCCGATGCTGTCGGCGGAGGAAGAACTCGCCCTTTCGCGCGCCTGGCGCGAGCATGGCGATGTCGAAGCCGCTCACAAGCTCGTCACCTCCCATCTGCGGCTCGTCGCCAAGATCGCGATGGGGTACCGCGGCTACGGATTGCCGCTCGGCGAGCTCATCAGCGAGGGCAATGTCGGCATGATGCAGGCGGTGAAGCGGTTCGATCCGGACCGCGGCTTCCGCCTCGCCACCTATGCCATGTGGTGGATCCGGGCCGCCATCCAGGAATACATCCTGCACTCCTGGTCGCTCGTGAAGATGGGGACGACCGCCGCGCAGAAGAAGCTCTTCTTCAACCTGCGCCGGCTCAAGGGCCAGATGCAGGCGATCGATGACGGCGATCTACAGCCTGAGCAGGTCGCCTCGATCGCCAAGATGCTGGACGTGCCCGAGCAGGACGTGGTGAGCATGAACCGCCGCCTCGCGGCGCCCGACCACAGCCTGAACGCGCCGCTGCGGGCCGAGAGCGAGGGCGAGTGGCAGGACTGGCTGGTGGACGACGCCGAGAGCCAGGAAACCGCCATGGCCGAGCGCGAGGAGATGGACGGCCGCAAGGCCCTGCTCGCCGGCGCGCTGAAGACGCTGAACGAACGCGAGCGGCACATCCTTCTCGAACGGCGGCTCAAGGACAATCCGACCACGCTCGAGGAGCTCTCGCAGCACTACGGCATCTCGCGCGAGCGCGTGCGCCAGATCGAGGTGCGGGCGTTCGAGAAGCTGCAGAAGGCGATGAAGGCGAAGGTGGCCGAGCGCCGGCTTGCCTCACAAGGCAGCGCCGCCGCCGCCTGACGAAGTCCTTCGGGCAGCCCCGGTGAGCCGCCCGGACGGCTGGCTCAGCCTTCGAAGGGGTCGCGCATCAGGATCGTGTCGTCGCGTTCGGGGCTGGTGGAGAGCAGCGTGACCGGCGCTTCCACCAGCTCCTCGATCCGGCGGACATATTTGACCGCCGGGGCCGGCAGATCGGCCCAGGAACGGGCGCCGCGCGTCGAAGCCTCCCATCCCTCCAGCGTCTCATAGACGGGCGTGGCTTGTGCCTGCGCCTCGGGCGCGGCGGGAAGGTGGTGGAAGATCTCGCCGCGGATCCGATAAGCAATACAGATCCGGAGTTCCGGCAGGCCGTCGAGCACGTCAAGCTTGGTGAGCGCGAGCCCCTGGATGCCGGCGACCTTCACCGCCTGGCGCACCAGCACCGCATCGAACCATCCGCAGCGCCGCGGCCGCCCGGTCACCGTGCCGAACTCCCTGCCCCGCTCGCCAAGCATCCGGCCGGTCGCGTCCGAAAGCTCGCTCGGGAAAGGGCCAGCGCCCACCCGCGTGCAATAGGCCTTGGCGATGCCGAGCACCGTGCCGATCGCCGCCGGGCCGATCCCGGCGCCGGAAGCCGCCTGGGCCGCGACCGTGTTGCTGCTGGTCACGTACGGGTAGGTGCCGTGATCGACATCGAGCATCACCGCCTGGGCGCCCTCGAAAAGGATGCGCTTTCCGCCGCGCCGCGCCTCGTCCAACCGCTGCCAGACCGGCTCGGCAAAAGGGAGAATGCGCGGGGCGAGGGCAAGCAGGCCGCCGAGCACCTGCTCTTTCTCGAACGGCGCGGCGCCCAGCCCGGCCAAAAGCGTGTTGTGATGGCGCAAGAGCTCGTCGAGTTTGGCCGAGAGCGTGGCGGGCTCGGCGAGATCGGCGACGCGAATCGCCCGGCGCGCCACTTTGTCCTCATAGGCGGGCCCGATGCCGCGCCCGGTCGTACCGATCCGCCCTTCCCCGCGCGCCGCTTCCCGCGCGCGGTCGAGGGCGGGATGCATTGGCAGGATGAGCCCCGCATTCTCGGCGATGCGAAGGCTCTCCGGCGTCACCCGCACGCCCTGGCTCTCGACCTTCCCGATCTCGGCGAGCAGCGCCTCGGGGTCAATCACCACCCCGTTGCCGATGATGCCGAGCTTGCCCCGCACCACCCCGCTCGGCAGGAGGGAGAGCTTGTAAGTCTGGTTGCCCACCACCAGCGTGTGGCCGGCATTGTGGCCACCCTGGAAGCGGACGACGATATCGGCCCGGCTGGCCAGCCAATCGACCACCTTGCCCTTGCCCTCGTCGCCCCATTGGGCGCCGATCACCGCGACATTCGCCATTCTTTACGGGACCGTTCTCATTTTTCGCCGACAGGCACGGCGACCACGCCACGCAGGACATGGGTGCAGCCGAGGCGCGACGCGGCCGCCTCGGTCTCCCCGAGTGCCGCCAAGGTTGCGAAGCCTTCGGCGCGCAGGCGGGTTGCCGCTGCCTGGTCGGCGCCCGGCGGGAGAAAGACGCGCGGCGCCGGCGCCGGAAGCGGCGCGGTGCGCAAAAGCGCGTCCGAAAAGAGGGTGAGGCCGGTCGCCGGCTCCTGCTCGGCGGTGAGATAGCGGCCGCCGCGGCCGAGTTCCTCCGCGCGGCCGGGCGAATAGACGGTGACGCAGACGCCGGTATGGTACCGGAAGCCGCGAAACTCGATCGGATCAATGGTGAGCCTGAGATCCGGCGCGAGCGCGCGGATGGCCGCGACCGTTTCCCGAAGCTGCTCGGCGAGCGCCAAGGCCGGTGGCGGCAGGGGGATGGCGGCGAGAACGGCGAGCGCCCCGTCCGCCGGGCCGGCGGCGAGCAGGAGCTCGGTCAGGATCCCCGCCAGCGCCCCGCCGTGGCGGGCAACGGCAGCCGCATCCTTGCGGTCCAGCGCATGGGCGAGCGCCTGGCGTTCCGCGCCGGTGATGCCGGCAGAGTCGATCAGCGCCGGAGCGAGCGGCGGCAGGGTGAGATCGTAGCTCGCGCGCGCGATGCCGAGCCGGGCCAGCGCCTCGGCTCCGACCACGACGATCTCGGCATCCGCGGCGGGGCTCATGCTGCCGATCAGCTCGATCCCGGCCTGGCCGATCTGGCGGTCCGGCGCGATCTGCCCGCCGCGCACGCGGAGGCACTGGCCGGCATAGGAAAGCCGAAGCGGCCGCGGCGCACCGGCAAGCCGGGTTGCCGCGATGCGCGCCACCTGCGGCGTGATGTCGGCGCGGAGCCCAAGCATCCGCTGGCTCTCCGGATCGACGAGGCGAAAGGTCTGGTCGGCGACGGCGGCCCCGGAACCGGCGAGCAGACTATCCGCAAATTCGAGCAGCGGCGGCTTGACGCGCTGATAGCCGTGAGCGGCGAACACATCCATGACAAGGCCGACCGCGCGCGCTTCCCACTCCGCCTCCGGCGGCAGCAGATCGCAAAGGCCCGCAGGAAGCAGGGCCGGGTGCGGGGGCGGATCGTCGGTCATTGTGATGGAAAACGCGATGAGATCGGGGCGACAGGGCCGGAGCGAAGGAATGGGGCGGCTATAGCATCTGCCCTGGGTCATAGAAACCCCGCCCCAAATCGTCCGGCGTGCCGATGCACGAACGCAAAGGAGGCGACCGAGCGGACTGCGCCACGCTTTCATTGATGAAGCAACTATGTTTTCAAATCATGTCTCCCGCCGCCACTCCGCGCGCAGGAAATAGCCGTGCTCGTCGTAGTGAAACGAAATCTCGCCATCGAAGGCGCTCTTCAGCGCCGCGACGATCCGGCGCGGCAGATGAATATCGGTGGTCGTAACGGTGATCGGGCCGGGCGCGTCACTGATGCCGATGATGCGATTGAGCGGATGCTCCGCCTTCTCGATCTCCTCCTGCCTCCGCACGATGGCAAGGATCTCCGCCTTGTGCGGGCCGATGAAATCGCCGGTGATCGTGACGATGCCGGCCGGGTAATCGTCATTGATGCGGTGGCAGGCCTGGCAAAGCTCTTCGTGC
>DASZQO010000277.1:0-12215 GCA_035549615.1 Acetobacteraceae bacterium | reverse complement strand
GGCGCCGTCGAGCCGGCCGAGCAACGCGCCGACCTCGACCTCGGCCCCGGTCTCGGCGGCTATCTCCGCAAGCACGCCCGCCGCTGGGGCCGGCACCTCGACCGTCACCTTGTCCGTCTCGAGCTCGACGAGCGGCTCATCCATTGCCACGGTCTCGCCGGCCTGCTTCAGCCACCGCGCCACGGTCGCCGAAGTCACACTCTCGCCGAGTGGCGGCACCCTGATCTCGCTCGCCATGCCCCTCTCCCCGCGCTCAAGCCACCGTCAGTGGGCCACCGTCAAAGCCTGGCGCACCAGCGCCGCCTGCTCCGCCGCATGCACCTTCGCAAGCCCGGTCGCCGGGCTTGCCGCCTCCGCCCGGCCGATATAGCGCGGCCGGCGCGCGGCACCGCCCAGCGCCTCGAGCACACGTTCCAGCCGTCGGTCAACGAAGTTCCAGGCCCCCATATTCTCCGGCTCCTCCTGGCACCAGACCAGCTCGGCCTTGGCATAGGGAGCAAGCGCCTGCCGGAGCGCCTTCTCCGGGAACGGATAGAGCTGCTCCAGGCGCAGCAGCGCGACATTGGTGATCTTCCTCGCCTCCCGCTCGGCGAGCAGATCGTAATAGACCTTGCCGCTCGAGAGCACCGTGCGGACGACGACGCCGGGATCGATCGCACCCACCTCGCCGAGCACCGGCTTGAAGCAGCTTCCCTCGGCCATCTCGGCGAGACTCGACACCGCAAGCTTGTGCCGCAGGAGCGATTTCGGCGTCATTACGACAAGCGGCTTGCGGAAGTTGCGCTTGAGCTGCCGGCGTAGCGCGTGGAAATAGTTGCCCGGCGTGGTGAGATTGCAAACCTGCATGTTGCGCTCGGCGCAGAGCTGCAGATAGCGCTCGAGCCGGCCGGAGGAATGTTCCGGCCCCTGTCCCTCATAGCCGTGCGGCAGCAGCAGCACGAGGCCGGACATCCGAAGCCACTTCGATTCGCCGGAGGCAAGGAACTGGTCGATGATGACCTGCGCGCCATTGGCAAAATCGCCGAACTGCGCTTCCCACACGACCAGCGAGCGCGGATCGGCGAGGCTGTAGCCATATTCGAAGCCGAGCACGCCCGCCTCCGACAGAAGCGAGTTATAGACTTCGAACTTGGCCTGACCGGGCGCAATCGCGTTGAGCGGCACGTACTGGCGCTGATCGGTCTGATCGATGAGCACCGCATGGCGCTGGCTGAAGGTGCCGCGCTCGGTATCCTCGCCCGAGAGGCGGACCCGGTGCCCTTCGACGAGAAGCGAGCCGAAGGCGAGCGCCTCGGCGGTCGCCCAGTCGATCCCCGCGCCGCTCTCGATCATCGCCTGCTTGGCTTCGAGCTGGCGGCGGATCTTCGGATTGAGATCGAATCCCTCCGGCACGCGCACCAGCGCCGCGCCGATCTTGGCGAGATCACCGGCCTTGGCCGCGGTCGCCTCCTCTGCCTCCTCATCCTCCTTGGTGAGCCCGCTCCAATGGCCCTCCAGCCAGTCGGCCTTGTTCGGCTTGTAGGACTGCGCCGCCTGATAGGCTTCTTCGAGAGTCGCCGCGAATTCATCCCACATCGCGCTCGCCTCCGCCGCGCTCACGGTGCCGGCGGCGGCGAGCGCCTCGGCATAGAGCGTGCGCGTCGTTTTATGGGCGGCGATCGCGCGATACATGATCGGCTGGGTGAAGGCGGGCTCGTCGGTCTCGTTATGGCCATGGCGGCGATAGCAGACGATATCGACCACCGTGTCGACGCCAAAGGTGTTGCGGAACTCGGTGGCAAGCCGCGCGCAATAGATCACCGCCTCGGGATCGTCGCCATTGACATGAAAGATCGGCGACTGCACGGATTTCGCGACATCGGTGCAATAAAGCCCGGAAAAACCGTGCGCCGGAATGGTGGTGAAACCGATCTGATTGTTCACCACGAGATGCACCATGCCGCCGACGCGATAGCCGATAAGCTGGCTCATCGCCAATGTCTCATAGACGAGCCCCTGGCCGGCGAAGGCCGCATCGCCATGCATCAGGATGCCCATCACCTTCTGCCGCTTGACGGTGTCGCCAGCCATGTCCTGGCGTGCCCGCACCTTGCCCATCACCACAGGATCGACGGCTTCAAGATGCGAAGGATTGGGCTGCAACGAAAGATGCAGCGGCCGGCCGTCGATCTCGAGATCGGTCGAGGTACCGAGATGGTATTTCACATCGCCCGAGCCCTGCACGTCGTCGGGCTTCGAGCTCGCGCCGCCGAATTCGCTGAAGATGGCGGTGAGCGGCTTCTTCACCACATTGACGAGCGTGTTCAGTCGGCCGCGATGGGGCATGCCGATCGCAATCTCCGTCGTCCCCGCCGCAACCGCCGTTTCGATCACCGCCTGCAAGGCGGGAATCGTCACCTCACCTCCTTCAAGGCCGAAACGCTTGGTGCCGACGAAGCGCTTCTGGCAAAACGCCTCGAAGCCCTCGGCCTCGGTGAGCCCCTGGAGGATCCGCCGCTTGTCCCTCCTGTCGAAGGCACGCTCCCAGGGCGCGCCTTCCATGTGGCGCTGTATCCAGGATTTCTGCTCCGGATCCTGGATATGCATGAATTCGACGCCGATCGGGCCGCAATAGGTCGCGCGCAGGATCGCGAGAATCTCGCGCAATGTCGCGGTTTCCCGGCCGAGCACGTTGTTGATGAAGATCGGCCGGTCGAAATCGGACTCGGTGAAGCCGTAGCTCGCAGGATCGAGCTCGGCATGCCGCTTCGGCTGGGTGAGGCCGAGCGGATCGAGACGGGCCTCGAGATGCCCGCGCACGCGATAGGCGCGGATCAGCATCAGGGCGCGGATGGAATCGAGTGTTGCCGTCGTGACCCCGTCCGCCGCCGGTGCCGCCGTTTGCGATGGCGGGGAAACCGGCGGCTCGGGCGCGACGAGAGACGGCCGGGGCGCCCAGGAGGCGCCGGCCGCGTCGGTGAGAATGGCCTGGGATTCGTCGTTCAGGCTGGCGAAGATCTCGCCGAAGCTTGGATCAACGGCGGCTGGGTCCTCAACCCATTTCGCATAGAGATCCGCCAGGAACGTCGCGTTCGCACCGCTGAACGCGCTCGCCAGAACGTCCACACCCGCCATTGTCGAAACCCCGTCAATCCCGTCTCGGGTCCTGTTTGCAAGCCAGCTTCAGTCAAAATAGGATGAACGTCACATAGAGATGTCACCCTGGCGAGGCTTCTGCCTTGCGCGCGCCACATGCGCAGGGTCCGCTAGGCCCCAAGTGCGCGGACCATGGTGCTGCCGAGCGCGGCCGGGCTTTCGGCGACATGGATGCCCGCCTCGCGCATCGCTTCCATCTTCGCCGCCGCCGTGTCGCGCCCGCCGCTGATCACCGCCCCGGCATGGCCCATCCGCCGGCCCGGCGGCGCGGTGGCACCCGCCACGAAGCCGACCACCGGCTTCTTGACCGGGGCACGCGCCAGGAATTCCGCGGCCTCGATCTCGCTCTCGCCGCCGATCTCGCCAATCATGACGATCGCCGCGGTCTCGGGATCGGCGAGGAAAAGCTCCAGCACCTCGATGAAGTCGGTCCCCTTCACCGGATCGCCGCCGATGCCGACGCAACTGCTCTGGCCGAGCCCGGCCGCGGTCGTCTGCGCCACCGCCTCGTAGGTGAGGGTGCCGGAACGGGAGACGATGCCGATCTTGCCCCGCCGGTGGATATGGCCGGGCATGATGCCGATCTTGCAGGCATCCGGGGTGATGACGCCGGGGCAATTCGGGCCAATCAGGCGCGATGTCGTGCCGGAAAGCGCGCGCTTGACCCGCACCATGTCGAGCACCGGAATGCCCTCGGTGATGCAGACGATGAGCGGCACACCGGCATCGATCGCTTCCAGGATCGCATCGGCGGCGAAAGGCGGCGGCACATAGATCGCGCTCGCGGTCGCCCCCGTTTCAGCCACCGCCTCGGCCACCGTCTCGAACACCGGCAGGCCGAGATGGGTGGTGCCGCCCTTGCCCGGCGTCACCCCGCCCACGACTTTCGTCCCGTAGGCGATCGCCTGCTCCGAATGGAAAGTGCCCTGGGCGCCCGTGAAGCCCTGGGTGATCACGCGCGTCTCGGCATCGACCAGGATCGCCATCTCAGGCTGCCTTGCTCACGGCCTTGACCACCTTTTCGGCAGCGTCGGCGAGGTTTTCCGCGGAGATGATCGGCAGGCCGGAGCGCGCCAGGATCTCCTTGCCGAGGGCGACATTGGTGCCCTCCAGCCGCACCACCAGCGGCACATCGAGCGAGACTTCGCGCGCCGCCGCCACGACACCCTCCGCGATGACGTCACAGCGCATGATGCCGCCGAAAATATTGACCAGGATCGCTTCGACATCCGGATCGGAGAGGATGATCTTGAACGCGGCGGTCACGCGCTCGCGCGTCGCCCCGCCGCCGACATCGAGAAAATTCGCCGGACTGCCACCGTAAAGCTTGATGATATCCATCGTCGCCATGGCCAGTCCGGCGCCATTGACCATGCAGCCGATCGTGCCGTCGAGCGCGACATAGTTGAGGCTGTTGCGCTCGGCCTCCAGCTCCTTCGGATCCTCTTCCGCCTCGTCGCGCAATTTTTGCAGGTCGGGATGCCGGTAGAGCGCATTGTCATCGAAGGCCATCTTCGCGTCGAGCGCGACCACCATGCCCTCCGCCGTCACCACCAGCGGGTTGATCTCAACAAGCGCGCAGTCAAGCCCGAGGAAGGCACGATAGAGCCCCTCGACCAGCTTGCCGAAGCCGGCAGCCTCCTTGCCCTGGAGGCCGAGGCCGGCGGCCAGTCGCCGGCCATGAAAGGCCGAGATGCCGGAGGCAGGATCGACCGCAAGGTGGAGAATCCGCTCCGGATGCTTGGCCGCGACTTCCTCGATCTCGATACCGCCATCGCTTGAGGCGACCAGCGCGATGCGCCCCGCCGCACGGTCGATCAGCAGCGAGAGATAAAGTTCACGGACGATCGCCGCACCCGCCTCCACATAGACCCGATGGACCTGCCGCCCCTTGGGACCAGTCTGGCGCGTGATGAGCGTGTGCCCCAGCATGGCGGATGCGGCGGCATGCACCTCACCAAGCGAGCGGCAGACCCGGACGCCGCCCTTGCCGTTCGGATCATCGGCAAAATGGCCGGCGCCGCGGCCGCCGGCATGAAGCTGCGCCTTCACCACATAGACCGGGCCGGGCAGTTCCTCGGCCTTCCTCACTGCCTCGTCCGGCGTCCAGGCGACAGCGCCCTGCAGCACCGGAACACCGAACTTCTTCAGAAGCTCCTTGGCCTGGTATTCGTGAATGTTCATCGCCGGCCCTCAGCCGACGAGCTTGCGCGAGGCATCGATCAGTCCGCGCACCGATGCGCAGGATGCCTCGAACGCCGCCTTCTCCTCCGGGGTGAGGGAAATTTCGATGATCCGCTCGACGCCCTTGGCACCGATCACCACCGGTACGCCGACATAAAGATCCCGGATGCCGTACTGCCCGGTCAGCCATGCCGCGCAGGGCAGCACCCGCTTCTTATCGCGAAGAAAACTTTCGGCCATGGTGATCGCCGCCGAAGCCGGGGCATAGAAAGCGCTGCCCTTGCCCAGAAGCTTCACGATCTCGCCGCCGCCATTGGCCGTCCGATCGATGATCGCCTTGATGCGCGCCTCGCTCGACCAGCCCATGCGCACAAGGTCGGGCACCGGGATGCCGGCCACCGTCGAATAGCGCACCAACGGGACCATCGTATCGCCGTGCCCGCCGAGAACGAAGGCGCTCACATCCTCAACCGAGACATTGAACTCGCGGGCAAGAAACAGCCGGAAGCGCGCGGAATCGAGCACGCCCGCCATTCCCACCACACGCTCCGGCGGCAGGCCCGATTTCTCCTTCATCACCCAGACCATCGCATCGAGCGGATTGGTGATGACGATGACGAAGGCCTCCGGGCAGTACTGACGGATGCCGGCCGCCACCTCCGCGATCACGGAGGCGTTCTTCGCCACGAGATCGTCGCGCGACATGCCCGGCTGGCGCGGAAAACCGGCAGTGACAATGACGACATCGGCTCCCGCGATCGGCGCGAAATCCGAGCCGCCGGCAATCACCGCGTCAAAATCCTCGATCGCGCCGGTCTGCTCAAGATCGAGCGCCTTGCCCGCTGCGACATCGCCAAAGACATCGAACAGCACGGCGTCCCCCAGTTCCTTGAGGCCGACCAGGTGGGCAAGCGTGCCGCCGATCGAACCGGCGCCGATCAACGCGATCTTGTTGCGAGCCATGGCGCTCCTTGAACCCGGGCGGGCCGCGCACAGCAAAACCCCCCGGGCACCCGCCGGCCCGGAAGGCTCGCGTCTGCCTAGCCCAACGCCGGCACCCCGGCAAGTCGCGCCAAGGCGGTTTTTCTTCATGTCAGATGCGGCAAAGAGAGATAGTCCCGTGTCTGCATTTCGATCAGCCGCGAGGCGGTGCGGCGGAAAACCTCCGATCCCTCACCCTCGGGATAGAGCCCGTCCGGGTCCGCTTCCGCCGAGGCGATGAGCTTCACCCGATGATCATAAAGCGCGTCGATCAGCGTGATGAACCGCCGCGCCGCATCGAAGCGCCAAGGATCGAGGCGGGGAATCGCATCGAGTACGAGCGTTTCGAAATGGGTGGCAAGCGCGAGATAATCTCCAGGGCCGAGCGGCGCTTCACAGAGCGAAGCGAAGTCGAACCGCGCCACCTTCCCCGCGGCGCGCGCGATCGTGAGGGGCCTTCCCATCACGATGAGGCGCCGTTCCCTGGCCGGGCCCCCGCCAAGCTCCGCGAAGGCCGCATCGAGCGCGGCCGCAGCGCGCGCATCCGCCGGCACATGCCAGACCGGCATGCGCATGAGCCTCTCACGCCGCCAGTCCTGCCCGCCCTCGATCACCAGAAGCTCGAGATGGCGCTTCAGGATTTCGATGAAGGGGAGGAACGCATCGCGTCCCGGCTGGCCCTTGAAGAGATCATCCGGCACGGTGTTCGACGTGGCGACGATGATCACGCCCCGGGCGAAGAGCGCGGCGAAAAGCCGCCCGAGCAGCAGCGCATCGGCGATATCGTTGATCTGGAACTCGTCGAAGCAGAGAAGCACGCTCGCGCGCGCGATCGCCTCCGCCAGCGGCGGAATCGGATCGCCGCCGGCGGCGCCATGCAGCCTTGCATGCACATCCTGCATGAACCGGTCGAAATGCACACGCCTTTTGCGCGCGAGCGGGGCCGTGGCAAAGAAAAGATCCATCAGCATGGATTTTCCCCGCCCCACCGCGCCGGCCAGATAGAGCCCGTTCGGCGCCGCGCTGTCCTCCGGGTTCCGCCGCGCGAGCAGCCGGCCAAGGAGGCCCTGCCCATTGGCTGCCGGCGGCGGCTCGTAAAAGCGCAGGCGCTGCCAGAGCGCCTGGAGCCGCTCGACCGCGAGCGCCTGCGCGGGATCGGGCCCAAGCTCGCCGCGGGCAAGCCTGGCGCGATAAAGGGGAAGCGGCCCGTCCGCGGCGGCTTGCCCGGCGGCGGCCCGGGACGGGAGGACATCCATGGCGGGCTGCGCTTAGCCCGACACGTCCGCCCCCTTCAATCTCCAGCAAGGCAACCCTGGACAGAGCGGGGCGCCGATGTACTTAGAGCAGGATGAGATGGCCCGTGCCCACCCACTCCACTCCCGGTCTTTCTCTTGCCGCGTGATTGGGACCCATGGTGATTCCCCCTTGGGTCATCACGCTCTGACAGCAGGTGTCTTTCGGAGGATCGTCGATGACTCAGCTCGCCTATGACCGGCTCGCCGCCACCGCGGTCTCTTCCGACCCCTTCCGGCACATCATCGTGCCGGAATTCGTCCCGCCCGAGGCGCTGGCCCGGGTGGTTGCCGATCTGCCGCCGCTTGAGCGCAGAGGCTCCTTCCCGATCGGGTCGCTCCGCTTCGGCCCCGCCGCCGCGCAGCTGATGGAGGAGCTGGAGGGACCCCGGTTCCGCCGGGCGATTGCCGATACGTTCTCGCTCGATCTCGACGATGCGCCGACCATGCTGACATTGCGCGGCGCCTCGACCGAGCGGGACGGCCTCATTCATCGGGATTCGGACGCCAAGCGGGTGACGGTACTGCTCTATCTCAACCCGGCGAGCGCCGCGTGGACGCGCCATGAGGGGTGCCTGAGGCTGCTGCGCAGGCCCGACGATCTCGACGATTTCGCGGTCGAGGTGCCGCCGGCCAACGGCACGCTGCTCGTGTTCCCGAACGCCGCCAACGCCTGGCATGGCCACAAGACCTTCATCGGGCGGCGCTATGTCGCTCAGCTCAACTACATGACGACCGATGCCGCGGCGCGGTCCGAGCTGCGCCGCCACCGCTTCTCCGCGCTCGTCAAGCGGCTCACCCAGGCAGCCTGAGAGGCTGGGACAGGTCGAGGGTGGAGGGCGGCAGCCGGATCGCCGGGCAATTGGACGAGGCGGCGCGGGCCTGTGCCCGCGATGGCGGCACGCTCACCGAGCTGCGCCGCCTCGTGCTCAGGCTGGTCCTTGAAGCGGAGGGTCCGCTCACCGCCTACCAGCTCCTCGACCGGCTCAAGCAGATCCGCAAGGGCGCGGTGCCGCCGACGATCTATCGCGCGCTCGATTTCCTGCTCGCCCGCCGGCTGATCCACAAGGTTGAAAGCCTCAATGCCTTCGTTCCCTGCGTCGAGCCGGCCCAGCACGGACATCAGGCGCAGTTCCTGATCTGCCGCACCTGCGGCGCCGTGACTGAGCTCGAGGATCACGCCGTCACCGAGGCGCTGGCGCGCGCGACGGATCGCCACGGGTTTCAGCCCGCGAAGGCCTTGATCGAGGTGACGGGCATTTGTGCGGCTTGCACCCGGGCCGGCAAGGCCGCGGCCGAAGCGGTTCCAGCGCCCGGGGTCTGATTGGGGGGTTGATCCCGATCACATGATGCCGCCATCGACGAAGAAATTCGCCCCGCTGCAGCCGGCCGCCTCCGCGGAGGCGAGGAACAGCGCCATGCGGGCCACATGGTCCGGCATGATGCGAAATTTCAGCGCCTGACGTTCGAGGAGCGCCGCATCCGCCTCAGGCGGGGTCCACAGACGCCGCTGCCGCTCCGTCACGACCGCGCCCGGCACGATGCAATTGACCCGGATTCCCTTGCCACCGAGCTCCTTGGCAAGGGTGCGGGTGAGCCCGTTGATCGCGGCCTTCGCCGTCGTATAGCCGACCATGTTCGTGATCCCGCGCATCCAGGAGCCGGAACCGAAGAGAATCACGGACCCTCCGCCCCGCGCCTCCATGCCCGGAACGACCGCCTGGGTGGTGAAGAACTGATGATCGAGATTGAGCGCGAGCGTCCGCCGCCATTGCTCCGGCTCCACGCCCGGCCAGGAATGGCGGTCATCGCGGGCGGCATTGTTGACGAGCACGTCGAGCCCATGGCCGGCCTCCGCCTCGATCGCGCGGACAGCGGCGCGGAGCGCGCTGATCTCGGTGAGATCGGCGGCGATGAAGCGCACGTGCGCGCCGATCTTCCCGGTGAGCGTCTTTTCGACAAGCGCCTTGGCGGCCTCCTCGTCGATATCGATGAAGAACACGCGCGAGCCCTGCGCCGCAAAGGCTTCGACCATGGCCGCCCCGATGCCGCTCGCGCCGCCGGTGATCAGCACCGCCTTGCTGGAAAGAGAAGGATAGCGGGCGGACGAATCGATCATGGGGGGCGCTCCTCGTTCATTTCATACCGGTGTTTCGTGCCGGTCCGCATGATTTGACAGGCCGCGGCGTCGGGCGCCAGCCACCCGGCTCCGCTTATTGCCGGCGAGCGTTCCTTGCCGGATAATTGAATGAATCACGAAAGCCGCTCGTCCCAGAGCGGGAGGCGTTCGCCCGCGCTTGGCCATCCCGCTCCCGTCATTTGTTTCCTACGTGATCCAAACCTGCGTCATCACGCTCTAAAAAAGGGCGTTGCGGGAGGGAAAGGAACGTTGCGATGCGCACCATGATTCTGACCTTGATCGCGCTCGGCGCCATGATGGTCCCCGGCGCCGCGCAGATAGTGAAGCCGGCCGCCGGAAGTTCCGAGATCCTCTGGGTGCTTACCCTTGAGGTTCAGCCCAACCAGTATGATCAATTGCAACAGCTCGTCTCACAAATCGTGGCCGCAGCTGAAAAGGAGCCCGGAACGCTTGAATATGATTGGAACATCAGCGCTGATCACACGACGCTTACCGTTGTCGAACGCTATGCGGATTCCCAGGCGCTGCTGCAGCACGGGAAGGATTTCGGCCAATTCGCCAAGCGTTTCTTTGCGCTCGCGAAGCCGACCAGCCTGGTCGTCTTCGGGGCGCCGGACGCCGCAGCCAAGCAGGCGATCGCCGGCCTTAATCCGGTCTATATGACCACGTTCGACGGCTTCCGCCGCTGAAGGGACCGCCTTCTCATCGGAGACGGAGAGCTTGCGGCGAAATCGCGCGCTGATCCGAACGCCGATGAGACCGTGATAGCAACGAAATCGTGATGATCGGGAATCATCGCTTTTCCCTTTATTTCCCGGATCCGTTCGACGGCTGCCCTCTGGGCTTTGGCGGATCGCCCCGCATTGATGTTCCCGCCGGCGCGTCGGCCGCAAGGAACCGCGGCATCTCCTTGCCGACGGCGCCTGCCCGGAAACTCCCCGAAGATCTGCGGTGCCGGCGCCTGGCCGGGATCAGCAACACAGCATCCGCGTCTCTGCCGGCAGGACAAGGCCCCTGGCTCAGGCGGGAGCGAGCACCGGCCTGAACAATTCGCGCAGTGCCCGCAGCACTTGTCGGCGGCGGCCAGCGGAGGGCTCAACGAGCGACAGGGTCATTTCCTCGATTGCCAGGCTTTGCTCCGCGGGGACACGCAGCGCGCCGCGCACAGGAACCAACGGCATGTCGAATATCTCGGTCGCAAGCCACTTTGGCAGGTGAACCTGCATTCTGCCCGCCTGGTTTTCCTTGACGATGTGGGCAGCCGCCGCCTCAAACCGTTCGCGAGCGGCAAAGGAATTGGGCGCATGTGGAGCAAGACGCCAGCAGATGGCGCGCAGTGCGGTGGGGGTATGGCCGATGTCGCGGCACCAGCTTAGAAGCAGCCCGTCGAGCACGACCGCGCGATAGATCTGCACGCCATTGAGAATGAGGTAAATCGGCCAGACTTGTTGCGGATGCATGACCGCCTGCCCGGCCAAGCACAGCTTGCCATCGTCAACGGAAACAGCGCCACGAGCACGATAACCAAAGCCATCTCCAAGCTCGAAACAAAGCTTGCCATCCTCGCCATGCAGGTCGAGGACAAAGGCGAACAGGCGGCGCATCCCGGTGAAAGAGCCGTGTATTAGCAGCCATAATCCACCATAGAGCGCGACACTCTCGTCGAGCTTCGATGCCCCCGCGGTATCGGCCGCAAGCGGTGCGCGGGCGAGCTTCATACCAAGGCAGACGGCGAATTCGGTGAGCGACAGGCTCCAATCGCTTCTTGAAAAATCGCCAATCTGGTGGCGCACCAGCTCGGTCAAGCGAACGATACTTTGCTCACCCGGGCGTACCCGGCCCGACGCCCAGCGCGCAGCCACCGACTTGTCCACACCGACCGCATGCGCAAGCTGGACGCGGCTCAAGCTCAACCTGTCGCACATCAAACTCAACTTTTCGGTGAACTCCTCGATCATGGGAGAACGCGGCATTGTTTGGCCCTCTTTGGAGCAGATTGTGCCACCTGGTGCTTGTTGCCGCATTTTACCGCAACGTTGCTCCCCGGGCCTAGCGCCGATCGCGATCAGACGGGTTCGGCTGATCGCCTGAAGATGCCCGCAAAAACAAACTGTGAGAGCGGTTTGCCCGAGCCAGGGCGACCGCAAATGGCGGTCACGTCCGGCTCCTTTTGTTCGCTGCAAAGCGGGGCGAACTTGGCGGGCGGGAGACGAGAAGCCAACCGCTGGCCGGGAGGACTTTGTCGCGCTGGATCGCGTTGTGCAATAATGGTTTCGATTTCGTTATAAACTGCCGTCCGCGGAGGCGGCCCTTGTGCCCCGCCGTGCAACTTCACGCACGTTGCTGCGCGTTCGTTCCGGCTTGACGCAAATCCGCTGTGTAACATAGATCGAGATCGCAATAAACTCGGGGGAGAGTCGAATGGGGCTATGCCGCCGGGCAGGTGTTGGTGCCGTACTGACTGCCGCCGCTGCCGGCTGCAC
>DASZQO010000276.1:0-9143 GCA_035549615.1 Acetobacteraceae bacterium | reverse complement strand
CAGATCATCCACCTGGCGTTCCACCGGGCGGATCTCCACCACCGGGTCGATCAGCCCGGTCGGCCGGATCACCTGCTCGGCGAAGGCACCGCCGGTGCGGCCGAGCTCCCAGGGGCCTGGGGTCGCGGAGACGAACAGGCTCTGTGGCCGGAAACGGTCCCACTCCTCGAATTGGAGCGGCCGGTTATCGACACAGGAGGGCAGGCGGAAGCCGAATTCGGCGAGGACGGATTTGCGGTTGAAGTCGCCGCGATACATCCCGCCAAGCTGCGGCACCGTGACATGGCTCTCATCGACGATAAGGAGGGCATTCTCGGGCAGGTATTCGAAGAGCGTGGGCGGCGGTTCACCCGGTTTGCGGCCGGTGAGGTAGCGGGAATAATTTTCGATGCCCTTGCAGGAGCCGGTGGTTTCCAGCATTTCGAGGTCATAGGCGGTGCGCTGCTGCAGCCGTTCGGCTTCAAGCAGTTTTCCCTCTGCGTTCAGTTCGGCAAGGCGTGTGCGCAGCTCGGCCTTGATCTCGGCGATCGCCTGGGTGAGGGTCGGCCGCGGCGTGACATAGTGGCTGTTGGCGTAAACCGTGATCTCTTCGAGCTTCGCGGTGTGCTCGCCGGTCAGCGGGTCGAACTCGGCAATCTCCTCGACCTCGTCACCGAAGAGGATCACGCGCCAGGCACGATCTTCGTAGTGGCTTGGGAAAATATCCACGATCTCGCCGCGCAGGCGAAACGTGCCGCGCTGGAATGCCTGGTCATTGCGGCGATATTGCAGCTCCACCAGGGCGCGTGCGAGCTTGTCGCGCTCGATCCGTCCGCCGCGCTGAAGCTTGACCACCATGCGCTGATAAGTCTCGACCGAGCCGATGCCGTAGATGCAGGAGACGGAGGCGACGATGACGACATCATTCCGTTCGAGCAGCGCCTGGGTCGCGGCATGGCGCATGCGGTCGATCTGCTCGTTGATCTGGGCATCCTTCTCGATATAGGTGTCGGTCCGCGGGACATAGGCTTCGGGTTGATAATAATCGTAATAGCTCACGAAATATTCGATAGCATTCTCCGGAAAGAAGGATTTCATCTCGCCATAGAGCTGGGCCGCGAGCGTCTTGTTGGGGGCGAGGATGAGGGTGGGGCGCTGCACGGCCTCGATCACTTTCGCCATAGTGAAGGTCTTGCCCGAGCCGGTGACGCCGAGCAGCACCTGATCGCGCTCCCCGGCGGCGAGTCCGGAAACGAGCTGTTCGATCGCGGTCGGCTGATCGCCGCTCGGCTCATAAGGGGAGACGACGGAAAGCCGCCGTTCCGCCGGGCGGGCGGGCAGCTTTTGCGGCATGAAGAGCAGGCGCGGCGGGTGGGCGAGGGCGGTGGACATCGGCGACTCCGGGCCGGCGGGACGCGGGAGGAAAGATGGGGAAGGCCCGTCCGCATGTCGAGAAGCCGGGTCGGGCGAGCGGATCACACCCGCGCCGGGCCTTCGTGCCGGCCGGTAATCGCCTGTCCGGCAGCTTCGGAGAACCAGTCCCGAAGCGATGGATAGAGGGAACGGTAGCGGCGATAGGTCGTCTCGTAGAGCGCTGCGTTGTCCCGGTTCGGCATGACGAGCCTTCCCGGGCGCACGAAGTTCCCGACCCCGGCCCAGTCTCCGCTGGCGCCGGCGCCGAGCGCCGCGAGCCAGGCGGCGCCGAGACAGGAGCCGGGATGGCCTTCGAGGAGCTGCACCGGGGCCTGCAGCGCATCGGCGGCGATCTGCATCCAGATGGCGCTGGCTGTTCCGCCATCAGCGGCGAGCAGCCGGCGCACCGGGTAGCCGAGTTCGCGGAAGACATCGAGATGATGGCGAAAGCCGAAGGCAACGGCTTCGAGCGTGGCCCGCCAGATATGGCCGATGCCATGGCCGAGGGTGAGGCCTGTGATGGTTCCCCGCGCGTTCGGATCCTGAATCGGACTCTTCTCGCCGAGGAAATAGGGCAGGACGACCACGCCCTCACTTCCCGGCGGGATCGAAGCCGCGAGAACATCGAGCGAAGTGTGCGTCGCGCCGCAGCCGAAGCCTTGCACGATCCAGTTCAGGAGAGAACCGGTGGAGGCCATGCAGCCATTCGGCATGAAGAGGCCGGGCACGGCGTGATAATCGAGGAAGACACGCGCATCCGGCTGCACATCCGACGACGCGAGCAGGATATCGCCGGCCCCCCCGAACTTGAGGAGCACATCTCCGGCGCCGACCACGCCCGCCGCATAGGCGGAGGCAACATGATCGGCGATGCCGGCGATGATCGGCACGCCTTGCGGCACGCCGGTCTCGGAAGCCGCGGTGGCGCTGACCGTGCCGGCGATCTCGTGGGCCGCGCGGACCGATGGAACCGTCCCATCCGGAAGATGCGCGAGAGCGAGAAGCTCCACGCTCATCGCGCCTGAGGAGACATCGAGAAAACCACCCTCGAGTGCCCAGTTGCGCTCTGTTCCGCGCGCCGCGCCGAGACGCCGTGCGATATAGTCGTAGGAGCCGAAGACGGTGCGGATGCGCCGGAAATTCTCCGGCTCATGGGTCTCGAGCCAGCGCAGCTTCGCGATCACGATCTGCTGGGTAAGGCCATTTCCGGTTCGGTTCAGGAATAGATCGGGATCGATCTCCCGGCTGAGAGCCTCCACCTCCTCACCACAGCGTCCGTCGCTCTGCTGGATGCTCGGGCGGATGAGCCTCTCCTCGCGATCGAGCAGGATCACCGCCGGCACCATGCCGGTGATCCCGATCGCCGCGAGGCTCGCGGCGGCGCGCGGCTCGCGCGCCAGAAGCTCCCTCGTGATGGCACAGAGATTGCGCCACCATTCCTCCGGATCCTCCTCGGCCCATCCCGGACGTGGAGCGGCGAGCGTGACCGGGCGTGCGGCAGTGCCGACGAGGCGATTCGGCAGCTCGCAGAGGATCCCGATGGTCGAGGTGGTGCCGATATCGATCCCGAGGACGAAGCTCATGCGAGGGCGAACTCAACGCCCGCGCAGGCGGCGGGCTTCATCCATGAAGCGCTGAACGCGCGCCGGATCGACCGGCTTCCAGGTATTGCCGTCCTGCTTGAAATGTGTGCCGACGATGCATCCATCTGCAACCGCGAACACATCCTTCAGATTGTCGACGCCGACACCCGTATTGGCGAGAACCGGCACATCCGGCACGGCAGCCGCGACTTCCTGGAGCGCATCCTGCGCCGCGGGCTGCCCGGTGATCGGGCCAGAGACGAGAATCGCATCGGCGAGCGAGGAAAAGACGGCGCTTCGTGCGCGCAGCCCGATCGGCCTTGTATCGAGCGGGGCGGCGAATTCGGCATTGATATTGAACAGCAGCTTGAGATCCGGGCGGCCGAGATCCCGCCGCGCGCGCAGCGCGCCGGCGCAATCGGGCGCCCAGATCCCCATGTCAGAGGCATAGACGCCGGTGAAGATCTCGCGCACGAAGGCCGCGCCAGTGGCGACGGCGATCTGCACGCTCGCCACCGGATCCCAAAGGAAATTCACTCCGAAGGGCACACGGATCGCGGGGCGCGCCGCCGCGATGATCGCGCTCATCGCGGCGAGCTGCGCCGGCGGAGCGGTCACGGAATAGGGACGATCATTCTCGTTTCCGAACATCACCGCGTCGATGCCCGCTTGCTGCAACGCCTCGAGATCGGCGAGCGTGCCGTCGAGCAGCCGGTTGAAGCCGCCGGCGGCGTCATAGAGCGGCGTGCCCGGCAAGGCGCCGAGATGGACCATCCCGATCACCGTCTTCAAGCCTTTTCCGATCACGTCCGCCTTCATGCGTGCCCCCGTTCGGTCATGCCATTTCCTTTTGTCTGCGTGACGATTATGCGTTTTCCCGCCCGTTCGAGCGCCTTGCGAAGGCCGGCGGGCGGCTCTGCCTCGGTGATGAGCGTGTGGATCGCCTCCAGCCCCGCGACACGGACGAAGCAGCCCTGCCCGAACTTGCTCGAATCGCAGAGGAGAATGACTTCCTTGGCGCGCGCCATCATGGCGTGCTTGAGCTCGGCCTCTTCCGGCGCATAGTCGAACAATCCGTCCTCGGAAACGGACGCGACACTGATGAAGGCGCGCTGCAGCCAGTGCTCCGCAAGCTGGCGGCGCGCGATGGAGCCGCAGAGCGAGCCTTCGCCCGGCCGAAGCTGGCCGCCAAGCAGATAGACCGCCGGGCACGCCCCACCCTGCGCGGAGAGGGCGAGGACGGCAGGGATGCTGTTGGTGACGATGCGGAGATCGCTCCGCTCGCGAAGCTGCTCGGCGAGGCAGGCGATGGTCGAGCCGATATCGAGGCCGATCATGTCGTTCGGCCCGATCAGTTCCATGGCCGCAGAGGCGATCGCTGCCTTGGCCTCCGCGTGCAGCAGGCGACGGGCCGCGAAGAGGGGCTCGTCCGGCCGCACCCGCCGCGCTGCCGGCACCGCGCCGCCATGCGCCCGCTCGATGAGCCCGCTCCGTTCGAAGGCGTTGAGGTCGCGCCGGATCGTCATCTCCGAGACGCCGACCCGGCGGGCAATGTCCGAGACGGCGAGAAATCCTTCCGCATCGAGGAGCGAAGCGAGCGCGCGCCGCCGCACCGCGGCGGGAACCGAGGCAAGATGAACCAGGCTCCGTTCGGCGGCGGCCTCTGTCCGCTGCGGTCCGGCGCGGTCTGCCTGGGCTCGTCTGCGTCCGGTCCTGCCCCGTTTCGCTCTCATCATCGCTCCGCCGTGCGGTCCGCCGCCTTTCGCCGGCGAGGCGGGACCCGGTCTCCGATCCGTTGAATAGCCGAACCTTGGCGCAATGGAAACCGAAACAAACAAAATCGCGCATACAATGTTGTGCCAATCTGATTGACTTTGGGAGAGGGCGCGGTATCGTCCGCAGACGTAATATCTATCCGGCAGGAGCCGACATGCCGCTTCTGGGGAGCGATCTCGCCGGGAAGGCCGCGCTCGTCACGGGCGGCGCCACGGGCATCGGCCTTGCCATCGCCGAAGCGCTTGCCGCGCACGGCGTGCGCCTGGCGATCGCCGATATCGATCGCGCCGCTGCTCACCGGGCCGCGGAGCAGCTGGGTGGGGCCATCGCCATTCCGATGGATGTGCGCGAGCGGGTAAGCGTCGAGGCTGGCTTTGCCGAGGCGGTGCGTCAATTCGGCGGCATCGATCTGCTGGTCGCCAACGCCGGCGTTTCGACGATGCGCCGCGCCGTCGAGATTACCGATGAGGAGTGGGAGCAGAATTTCGCGGTCAATACGCGCGGCGTATTCCTCTCGAACCAGATTGCCGCGCGCCATTTCCTCGCCGCCGGACGCAAGGGGGTGATCTGCAATACCGCCTCGCTTGCCGCCAAGGTCGGCGCGCCGCTGCTTGCGCATTATTCGGCAAGCAAGTTCGCGGTGGTCGGCTGGACACAGGCGCTCGCCCGCGAGCTTGCGCCGCACGGAATTCGTGTCAATGCGGTTTGTCCGGGCTTCGTGCGCACAGCCATGCAGGAGCGCGAGGTGGTTTGGGAAGCGGAGTTGCGCGGCCTTTCGCCGGAAGCGGTGCGCGCCGATTACATTGCCCAGACCCCGCTCGGGCGGCTCGAAGAGCCTGGGGATGTCGCGGGGCTCGTCGTCTTTCTTCTCTCGGATGCGGCACGCTTCATGACAGGCCAGGCCGTGAACGTGACCGGCGGGGTCTATATGACGTGAGCTGCCGCGGACAGCATTCCCCTCTTTCGCGCGCCCCAAGGGCAATGTCCGCCTGGGCGAGCCGACCCGGCGGACGCGAGATATCCTATGCCCGAGTCACAGGGCGAAAGCCGCCTCCTCCGCGTGCCGCTTGTCGCCGCATGAATCGGACGCCTGGACAAGGAACCAGCTGCCAGCTTTCGATGAAAGCCGGCAGGGGGAGAATTCGGCGGAACGGCTTGGCGTCGCAACCTCTCATCCGGCCCGTCCGCCGGGAGGATTGCGGCCATGGACAATAACCGAAACATCAATGGAGTACACGTCATGGGGAAACAACGCTGGGTGCTGCCTCTGATCGCCGGGATCGGCCTCGCTTCGAGCATCAGCCCGCTGGCATCGAAGCCTGCCATGGCCGCCGATGGCGGAACGCTGACGATCTCGGATGCGCAATTCCTCTGGACCTGCGGCTTCAGCCCGTTCAATCCGCAGTCCAACTTTCTCTCGGTCGGCGTCATCTATGAGACGCTGATGTTCGTCAATACGCTTGAGAATGCGAAGGTCACCCCCTGGCTCGCGACCTCTTATGCCTGGAGTGACAATAACAAGGTTCTCACCTTTACGATCCGCAAAGGTGTGAAATGGACGGATGGCCAGCCCCTCACCGCCGCGGACGTGGTCTTCACATTCAACCTGTTGAAGAAATTTCCGGCGCTCGATCTGAACACGGTCTGGGCTGTGCTCGCGAGCGTCACCCAGAAGGGCGATGACCAGGTCGTGATGACGTTCAATGGCCCTGCGGTTCCCTATTTCTATTACGTTGCCGATCAGGTTGGGATCGTGCCCGAGCATATCTGGGGAAGCGTGAAGGACCCGGTCACCTATAAGGATGCGAATCCGGTTGGCACCGGGCCTTTCACCATCGAACGCTGCACCCCCCAGAATGTGAGCTACACGCGGAACCCGAATTATTGGCAGGCCGGGTTGCCGAAAATCTCACGGATTGAATATCCTGCCTTCACCACCAATCCTCCGGCGAACGCGCTTCTCTCAACCGGGGGTGCGCAGTGGGGCGGCCAATTCATTCCCAACCTGAAGGCCGAGTACCTCTCGAAGAGCCCCGACAATCATTATTGGTTCCCGCCCGTCGTCAATGTCGCGATCTTCATCAACCAGACCAATCCCTTGCTGAAGGACATCGCGGTCCGCCGGGCGATGGCGTTCGCGATCGATCGTGACCGGGTGGCGGAGATCGGCGAATATGGCCAGGAACCGTCGGCGAACCAGGCCGGAATCGTCCTGCCCACCTTCGCCTCGTGGCTCGATGCCGCGGAACTCAACGCGGCTGGCTACAAATACGACCCCAAAAAAGCGATCGCGATCCTGGAACAGGCGGGATACAAGCGCGGCCAGGATGGTATCTTCGTCTCGCCGGACGGCAAGCGGCTCTCCTTCACCATCATCAACCAGAGCGCCTATACGGATTGGGTCGCGGCCCTGCAGGTGGTCTCTCAGGAGCTTGCCCAGGCCGGGATCGAGCTGCATGTGCAAAACCTGGCGGGCGACGATTACAGCGCCAAGCTCTATAACGGCGATTTCGATCTTGCCTATGCCTACGAGTCCGGCGGGCCGACGCCCTATTACGAATTCCGCCAGTGGCTCTATGGACCTGCTTCGGCGCCGATCGGCAAGTCTGCGGCGACGAACTGGGAGCGGTATATGAACAAGTCCACGGATGCCCTGATCGACAGCTATGCGCAGACGACGAGTGTTGCCGAGCAGCAGGCCATCATGGCGAAGCTCGAGAATGTCCTTCTGCAGGATGTTCCCCTGATTCCGGTTACCGAGCAGGTGGACTGGGACCAGTATTCGACCAGCGAGTTTACCGGCTGGCCGACGCCTGCGAATCCCTATGCGCAACCCTTCGCCGGCTATGTCATCCCCGATTGGGAGATGGTCGTGCTTCATCTGCAGAAGAAATAACGAGGGGAAAGGCAGCGTGATTGCCGGGTTGCCGGGCCATCGCAGCTTCGTCTTGCGGTAGGAAGCATGCGGTACGTCCTCAGAAGATTGGGGTTCTTCGTCGTCACTCTCTGGACGGCGATGACCGTCAATTTCTTCCTGCCGCGCCTGATGCCCGGCAATCCGGCGATCGCCATGATGGCGAGGTTCCATGGCAAGCTGAACGGTCAGGCCCTGCGGGCCATGGAGGTGGCGTTCGGCGTGAATGCGCAGGAAAGCCTTCTCGTCCAGTATGTCTCCTATCTCAGAAACAGTGCGATCGGGCATTTCGGAACCTCGCTCACCTTCTTTCCCAATCCCGTGAGCCAGGTCGTGCTCAGCGCGCTGCCATGGACGCTCGGACTTGTGGGCGTGACCACGGTGATCGCCTTCTTCCTCGGGACCTTGATCGGAATGATCGGGGCCTGGGAACGGGGCGGCTGGTTCGACTCGATCCTGCCGCCTGTGTTCATCGTGCTTTCTGCCTTCCCTTATTTCTGGATCGCGCTCGTTTCCATCCTGATCTTCTCGATCTCGCTCGGGTGGCTGCCGCTCGGCTTCGCATATACGAACGGCATGAGGATTTCGTTTTCCTGGGCCTTCATCGGTGATGTGCTGGTTCATGCCGTGCTGCCGGGCATCACCATCATTATCACCTCGATCGGCGGCTGGATCCTCACCATGCGCAACAACATGATCATGACGCTGGCGGAGGATTATGTGCGGATGGCGCGCGCGAAGGGCCTCTCGCCGATGCGGATCATGATGGATTACGCTGGCCGCAACGCGATCCTGCCCAATCTGAGCGGGTTCGGCATGTCGCTCGGCTTCGTGGTCAGCGGTGCGATTCTGGTCGAATATGTCTTCTCCTATCCGGGCGTCGGCTACATTATGCTCCAGGCCGTGCTCAACGAAGACTATCCGCTCATGCAGACCCTCTTCCTCATCATCACCCTCGCGGTGCTTCTCGCCATTCTCGCGGTCGATGCGATCACGGTCCTGCTCGATCCGCGAACCCGCACCGCGTCATGAGCACCGCACCAGGCGCGGCCCCCGGGATGCCAGCCGATGAGGAGGGCGGCTTCCGCCCGCGATTTCCGGTGCTCGGCAATCTCGGCCGTGCGATCCTGACGAACCCGAAGGCGATGGCCGGAGCTCTCTTGCTTGCGATTTTCGTGGTCATGGCGCTGGTGCCCGGCCTGATCGCCCCTGGCGCGCCCGGCGCCGAGCTCTATCCGCCCGGCCAGGGCGCCTCCCTCACGCATCTTCTTGGCACCACCTCCTACGGCCAGGACATCTTCACCCAATTCATCTGGGGGGCACGCGCATCGCTCATCATTGCCGTCGTGGCCGGTCTGCTCTCCACCATTCTTTCGGCTCTCATCGGTGTAGCGGCGGGCTATCTCTCCGGCGTGCCGGACGGGATCCTTTCCTTGATCACCGATGTTTTCCTCGTCATCCCCGCCTTTCCGCTCGTC
>DASZQO010000275.1:0-6215 GCA_035549615.1 Acetobacteraceae bacterium | reverse complement strand
GACTCGCCGCCCCGCCGCGTCGCCATCACCGCCGCCTCGTTCGCCAGATTGGCGAGATCGGCACCGGTGAAGCCGGGTGTCAGGGCAGCGATGTCCTCCAGCTTCACGTCGGCGGCAAGCTTCAGCTTGGCCAGGTGGATGCGCAGTATGTCGATCCGCCCCTTCTTATCCGGCCGGTCCACCAGCACCTGACGATCGAATCGGCCAGCCCGCAACAACGCAGGATCGAGGATCTCCGGCCGATTGGTCGCCGCCAGGATCACGATTGCGACCGAGCGGTCGAACCCGTCCATCTCCGCCAGCAACTGGTTGAGCGTCTGCTCCTTCTCGTCCTGCCCGGCGATCGGATTGACGCCTCGCGCCCGCCCCAGCGCATCCAGCTCATCGATGAAGATGATGCAGGGCGCCGAGCCCCGCGCCTGCTCGAACAGGTCGCGCACGCGCGCCGCCCCCACGCCCACGAACATCTCGACGAATTCCGAGCCGCTGATGGAGAAGAACGGCACGCCAGCCTCGCCCGCGACCGCGCGGGCAAGGAGCGTCTTGCCGGTGCCCGGCGGGCCGACGAGCAGGATGCCCTTCGGAATATGCGCGCCAAGCCGTCCATAGCGCTTCGGGTCGCGGAGGAAGGCAACGATTTCCTGAAGCTCCGCCTTCGCTTCATCGACCCCGGCGACATCGGAGAAGCGCACCGGCACCTCGTTTTCGGCATAGATCTTCGCCCGGCTGCGGCCAACCGCGAAGAGCCCGCCCATGCCGCCGGTGGCCGCGGGGCGGACCAGAAACATCCAGAGCAGAATGAAAATGAGCGCCGGCATGAACCAGGCGAAGACGGTCGCGAAAACGCCCGGCGAAGGCGCGCCCGAGAAGCTGACGCCGGATTTCTCCAGGCTGGCGGCGAGCGCGGGATCGACCCGCTCGGTCTCGAACCCGGTCGGCTGGCCCTTCTCGGGGGCGACGTAGCTGCCGGTGATCTCGTTCGGGCCGATGGTCAGGTCCTTGACCTTGTGATCTCGCACGAGGCCGAGGAATTCGCTGTAGGGAACGGTCTTCACCTGGCTCGGCTGGCTGAGGAACTGCTCGATCGCGAGCACGGCCAGGAAGGCGAGGACGAAGTACCAGAAATGAACATGGTGTTCGCGCTTCATCTGCATCGAAGAGGGTTCCCTTCGCGACCTTGTTACGAGATCGTGAGCACCGCCGCCCCCTCTATCCGCCCGGCGGCGAGATCGGCAAGGGCGTCGTTCGCCGCGGCAAGCGGGTAGGCCACTGTCTCGGTCCGCACCGGAACCTTCGGCGCCAGCGCCAGAAACTCCTCGGCGTCCTTGCGCGTGAGGTTGGCGACCGAGCGCAGGATGCGCTCTTCCCACAGCAACGCGTAGGGAAAGGACGGAATGTCCGACATATGGATGCCGGCGCAGACGATGACAGCGCCGGGAGCGCTGGCCGCCAGCGCCGCGGGCACAAGGCTGCCCACGGGCGCGAAGATCAGCGCCGCATCTAGCTTCTCGGGCGGGGCCTCGTCCGAGCCGCCTGCCCATGCGGCACCCAGGCTGCGGGCAAAATCCTGGCCCGCCTGGTCGCCCGGCTTGGTGAAGGCGAAGACGGTGCGGCCCTGCCAGGCCGCCACCTGGGCAATGATGTGTGCTGCGGCGCCGAAGCCGTAGAGACCGAGCCGCTTGCCGGGCCCAGCCATACGAAGCGCCCGATAGCCGATCAGCCCGGCACACAGAAGGGGGGCGGCCTCCTGGTCCGAGTAGCCCTCCGGCAGCGGGAAACAGTAACGCGCATCGGCCACGCAGCACTCGGCATAGCCGCCGTCGATCTGGTATCCGGTGAAGCGGGCGTTGGGGCAGAGATTCTCCTGCCCGGCACGGCACCAGGGGCAGGTGCCGCAGGTGTAGCCAAGCCAGGGCACGCCGACGCGCGCGCCGAGAGGGAAGCGTTCGACGCCCGCGCCGAGGGCTGCGACATGGCCGACGATTTCGTGGCCGGGAACGAGCGGCAGCTTCGGATGCGCGAGATCGCCCTCGAAGACATGAAGATCGGTCCGGCAGACCCCGCAGGCATGAACCCGGATGAGGAGCTGGCCAGGGCCGGGGGTGGGATCCGCCAGCGCCTCGGCCACCAGTTTCTCGCGTGCGCGGCGCAGCACCATGGCTCGCATGGGGTGCTCTCCTTTTCCGACCTTTTCCGACCTGGCGGCGATCATAGACCGTGCGCCCGTCCCCGATACGGGGTTGCGGGGCTGGCGAGCCCCTCGCATGTTGAGGGTGAGAGGAAAACAAGAATGCCTGAAGATGGAATGAGAGGGCGTCCGGTCGATCGTGTGGTTGAAGAAGCCCGGCGCATGTTCGCCGACCGGCTCAGCACCAACCCGAGCCTTCGCGAGCAGCACGCGCATGGAGAAGACACCCAGCCCCCTGTCCTGCCCGATGCCGTCGCCTTCGCCGAGACATCGGAGGAGGTGGCTTCTCTCCTCGCCCTCTGCAACCGCCATGGCGTGCCGGTGGTCCCCTTCGGCGCCGGCACCTCGCTCGAAGGCCATGTCACGCCCGTGCATGGCGGGATCAGCCTCGATCTCTCGCGCATGCAGCGGGTGATCGAGATCCATCCGGAGGATATGGACTGCCGTGTCGAGGCCGGCGTCACCCGACAGAGTCTCAACGCCTATCTGCGCGACCAGGGCCTCTTCTTTCCGGTCGATCCCGGCAGCGAATGCACGATCGGCGGCATGTGCGCGACCCGCGCCTCCGGCACCAATGCTGTACGTTACGGCACGATCCGCGAGAACGTGCTCGGGCTCACAGTGGCTCTCGCGGATGGGCGGCTGATCAGAACCGGCGGGCGGGTCCGAAAGTCCTCGACCGGCTACGATCTCACCCGGCTCTTCATCGGCTCGGAGGGCACGCTCGGCGTGATCACCGAGATCGCGCTCCGGCTGCATGGGATCCCGGAGGCGATCTCCGCCGCGACCGCGCAATTTCCCACGCTCGAAGGTGCCGTGGAATCGGTGATCGCGGTGATGCAGGCGGGCATACCGGTGGCCCGGATCGAGCTTCTCGACGATATGCAGATGCAGGCCTCGATCGCCTACTCCAAGCTTTCGGGCCTGGCGCCTCTGCCCACCCTTTTCTTCGAGCTCCATGGCAGCCCGGCGGCGGTCGCCGAACAGGTGGCGCAGGTGGAGGAGATTGCACGCAGCTTCGGCGCCGAGCCGTTCGCGCAGGCCGCGGATGCCGCGGCGCGGGCGCATCTGTGGAAGGCGCGGCATGATGCCTATTGGGCATCGCTGGCCCTCAAGCCGGGCTGGAAGGGGCTGACGACAGACGCGATCGTGCCGATTTCACGCCTCGCCGAGGCAGTGCTCGGCGTGAAAGAGGATATCGCCGCCTCCGGGCTCGTGGGCACGATCGTCGGCCATGTCGGGGACGGCAATTTTCATACCGTCCTGATGGTTCCCCCCGAGCCGGACGGGCTCGAGCGTGCCTGGGCGCTCGATCGGAAGATCGTCGGGAGGGCGCTGGCACTCGGAGGGTCGTGCAGCGGCGAGCATGGGGTCGGCATCGGCAAGCGCGCGTTCCTTCTCGCGGAGCATGGCGCCGAAGCGCTCGATCTGATGCGCGAGATCAAGGCCACGCTCGATCCAGGCGGCATCCTCAACCCAGGCAAGATCTTTCTCAACTGACCGCGGCAGCTCAGAGGACGGTGTCCTCAGGCCCTATTGGCCTTAGGACGCCGGCGGTGAGACGATCTCGAGCCGCAGCATCAGGCCGACCGTCGCCCCCTTCACCGGGCGGAGGAGGACAATCGCGAGGATCAGCGTGAGCGGCACGAGGATCCCCGTCTCCGTCCAGATGGAAAGATCCATCGTGCTCTCCATCACCACAAGAAGGGCGACCACGATCGCTCCGGCAATCAGAACCGTGAAGACGGGCGGCCCATCATCGGCCGGAACCTGGCCGAGTGGCGCGCCGCAGACGGCGCATTCCTGAACAATCCGCAAATAGCCTGAAAAAAGGCGCGTCCGGCCGCAGGCGGGACACCGTCCGGCCATGCCGCGCCCGATTGCCACGAGAAGCGGCGGGGAAGGCCAAGGCGGGGGCACTTTCCTCCGATCCGGCTCCCATCGCACAGCGGGCGGGGGTGAGGGCATTTCGAAACGGGTTATTGCGGTGGCTTGACCATGCCAAGGCGAAGCATCACACCAACCGTCGCCCCCTTCACCGGCCGCAGCAAGGCCAGGGTGAGGACCAGGGTGAACGGCAGCAGGATCGCCGCCTCAAGCCAGAGGGGTGGGGAGAAATCCGTTTCCATGATGAGCAGAAGCCCGATGACGATGTGCCCGACGATAAGGATCGTGATGTAGGGCGGCGCGTCATCGGAGCGAAACTCGCCGAGCGGCGCGCTGCAATGGCGGCAGGCCGGGATGACACGGAGATAGCCGGCAAAGAGCGGGCCTTGCCCACAAGCCGGACACCGGCCGGCAAGACCACGCCCGATCTGGGTCAGAAACGGCGGATTGGGCCACGGGGTGGGCGAAACCGTTTCCGCAACGCTTCCGTCGCGCTGCCAACGGAAAGAATTATCAGCGGGCACGAAACAATTCCTCTGCTTGCCGATGTGCGGCCCGGTCCGGCTCACGCCCGGCCTCAGGAAGATCAACGAAACCGGAAAGTCGGCACTATAATCTGGCGGCTTCTGAACGCCATTGCGATCAAGAGAAAACAAGGCAGGGTTGCGCGGGCATTGGCTTGAGGCGTCGCCGTGCGGATGAAGGACCCCAACGATGACGAATGAAACGCGTCCCAGGCCTCAGGCCTGGCGTCATCGCACCTCCGCTCCACCTTCGTCGATCACGCTCCCTGACGCCGCCCGGGCCGTGGCCAAGTTTTCCGCCGCCCCTTGCGGCCCGCTGCCTTCCGCCCAATGCCCTGTCGCGAACGCTCTCGTGCCAGACCCGAGGACGGATAAGCCTTGAGGCGAGGAATTGGCAGAGCGATGACGTTGCTCGCCGCAGGCTTGCTTCTCAGCGGCTGCGCGAACCCCCAGGTCCAAGTCTACCGCAAGGACCCTCATGCCTACCTCAAGGAGCTCGTCTACTGCGAGAATAACTGGGCCGAACTGAAGGACACGCCAAAGTGCCAGGCGGCGATGCAGATAAATGAAGAAATGTTTCCGGGCTGGCACCCATGACGTGAGGGAATGCGGGGGCGGAGAAATATGCTGCGGACGACTCTCGAAAATATGCGGCGATGACATCGGGAGGATCGATCTCACGCATCTTTCCCAACCGCCCGAAGGCAGCGCCGGTATTCTGCTCGGCGGTTGCCTCGGTGGGCGAAGGGAGCAGGAAGGGGGTCGCCGATGGTCACCTTATGGGGATGGGCGGGCGGGGTTGGCACGCCCATGCGGGCCGGTAGCCGCACGCCGCGTTCCCGGCAGCCCTAGGCGTGGCCGAGGCTGCTATGCGGCTCCAAGGTGAAGCGCCCGCCCCGATATTGACGATGGCGGTCGAAGCCGGCACGAATCGCTGTGCGCCCAATATATAACAGAGGATCGGGGCAATGATGCGCCGCGCTGTCGTGCTCTTCGCCGCCGTCGGCCTGGCCGTCTGTGCAGGCGCGCCGGTGCGGGCGCAAAACGCGGCTGCCGGTGCCCCCGGCCGCAACTACATCGTCTTCTTTCAGGAATGGTCAGCAGCGCTGGACGCCCCGGCGCTGAAGACCATCGCCGCGGCCGCCGCGATCGCCGCCAAGACTCCCAATGCCCCGGTCACCGTGACGGGCTATGCCGATCCACTCGGCAGCGTCCAGGCGAATATCTATCTGACAGAGACACGCGCTCAGGTGGTCACCGACCAGTTGACCGCGGATGGAGTCAATCCCACGCGGATTCATCAGCGCGCCGCCGGCAAGGTCGGCTTTCAGCTCACCTCGCAGGAGAGCCGTCGCGTCGTGATCACGATTGGCGCGCCATAGGCCCCCTTTCGGAGCAAAAATAGGATCGCCCGCGCTCGCCTCTCCTGCGCCCGGCCTTTATTTTCCCTGTGATTGAGACCTCTGGTAATTCCGCCTCCGCCCGTCAGGCATCAGGCGATCACCTCCGCCGGTTCGGCGATCCGTCCGCCGCCGGCATCGCGGACAAGTTCAAGCCGCCGCTCATGCAGAGCGACGACGTTCATGCTGTGGGCGATCGAGATGATCGTGGTTGTC
>DASZQO010000274.1:0-6926 GCA_035549615.1 Acetobacteraceae bacterium | reverse complement strand
TCTCGGTCTTTGCATTGCCGCGTGATTCAGACCTCCGGTGACCCCAACCTCCCGTCATCACGCGAAAGTTCAAGTCCTACCGCGCGCTTTGCGGGAGTTTTGCTGCGGCGGCACGATCGACGAACCAGACGAGCTCGCCTGCGGGCCTCAGCCGCGCCGCGGGAACAGTGCTCCCGCCCGCGTGAATCTCGCTCAGGATCGTTGCCTTCTCCTCTCCCGTGACCAGGAAGGCGATCTGCCGGCTGCTCTCGATCGGCGGATAGGTGAGCGTGATGCGGATCTCGGGCCTTCCATGTGACACGGCCGCGACCCATCGCTTTCGCTCATCCAAGACCGGCTCGCCGGGAATGAGAGAGGCCGTATGCCCGTCCGGGCCAAGCCCGAGCAGCATGATGTCGAACAGCGGGCGCGCCGGATCGAGCGCTGTGGCGCCATATTCTTCTTGCAACCGGTGCTCGTAATGCCGCGCCGCGTCATCCGGCGCACCCGCAACCGGCATCGGGTGAATATTTGCCGCCGGCACCGGTGCCCGCGCGAGCATCGCTTCGCGTGCCATGCGATAGTTGCTTTCCGGGTGATCGTAGGGGACGAAACGCTCATCTCCCCAATACCAGGAGACAGATTGCCACGGAAATTTTTCCACGAACTCTGCGGAGGCCAGCGTCTCGTAGAGCCGCCGTGGGGTCGAGCCGCCGGATAGGCAGATGCGGAAATCGCCCGCCGCGGCCAACGCCGCTTCCGTCATCCATCCAGCGACATGCCGCGCCAGCGCGACAGAATCCTCGAAGATTTCGATCCGTCCCATCCTCTCGCTCATCCGCGCCTCCCTTTTCGTCGAAATGAGACGGCGTCACACCCGGCCTGCCATCTCCACCCCGCCGGAGCACGCATCCCCGCCGGTTTGACGCCCCCATAAGCCGTGTATAACCAAAAGCTGAGCTTTCGGCTCGGAAGGCGGTTCGCCGGAAGGATCCGCCAGAGGAGGATGGAAAGGATGGAACAGGCAGACCAGGCCGCCGCGAGCGGGACGGGCGCGCATTCCGCAGCGCCGGTGCTCGAGGTTGTCAGGATATCCAAATCCTTCGGTCCGATCCATGCCCTCACCGATGTGAGCCTGACAGTAAATCCGGGCGAGGTGATCGGCCTCGTCGGCGACAATGGCGCTGGAAAATCCACCCTCGTCAACATCATCGCCGGCGCGCTCCGCCCCTCTTCCGGGCGGCTTCGGATGGCCGGGCACGAGGTCCGTTTCGCCTCCGCCCTCGAGGCCCGGATGGCCGGGATCGAGACGGTTTATCAGGATCTGGCGCTGGCGCTCGATCTTCCGATATGGGCCAACATCTTTCTCGGCCGGGAGCGGGTCCGCCCGGGCTTGCTCGGCCGCTTCGGCCTGCTCGACAAGCGTGGCATGCGCCGCCGTGCCGAAGAGGAACTCGGCCGCACCGCCATCCGCGTGGGATCGGTTCGCACGCCCTGCCGTGCCCTGTCCGGCGGCCAGCGCCAGGCCGTCGCCGTTTCGCGCGGATTGATCTGGGGCTCACGCCTGCTTCTGATGGACGAACCCACCGCCGCGCTCGGCGTTGCCCAGCAGGCGAAGGTGGGTGAGCTGATCGCGAGCGTGCGCGCCCGCGGAATCCCTGTCATTCTGGTCAGCCACAACATGCCGCAGGTCCACGCGCTTTGCGATCGCATCGTCGTCCTTTTCCGCGGCCGCAAGGTCGCTGACCGGGCAGCGCGGACAATGACGATCGAGGACATCATCGCCCTTATCACCGGCGCCCTGGCGGCTCCTGCAGGCGCGCCGGCATGAGCCCGCCCTTCGAGCGTAGCGAGGCCTCCAGGGCGGCCGCCGGGCCGGAAGCGGAGCCTTTCGCCGCCGCGCCGCCGACCCGCCATCTCATCGCGTTCCTTTCGCGGGCGAGCACGCTCTGGACCCTCCTGATCCTGCTCGCCCTCGTCGTCCTTTTCGGGATCGCGAGCCCCGGCTTCTTCAGCCGGGCGAACTGGCTCGCCACCTCGCAGTTCGCCGTCGAATATCTCCTGCTCGGGCTTGGCGAGACCTTCGTCATCATCACCGGCGGGATCGATCTCTCGGTGGGCGCGATCCTCGGTTTCTCGGGCATGGTCGGCGCGCTCGTGATGCGGGCGCTGATCGCCGCGCATGCCGGGACGACGGCCGAAATCGCAGCCGGCGTGGCAGCCGCGCTCGCCACCGGCAGCTTCGTTGGCTGGTTCAACGGCCAGGCCATCACCCGGCTTCAGCTTACGCCCTTCGTCGTCACACTCGGCATGCTCAGCATGTGCACGGGCGGGATCTATCTGCTCAATAACGGCGAGAATATCGGCTCCATCCCTGATTTCGTCGGCACGCTCGGCTCCTATGCGATCGGTGGCTGGCTGCCCGTCACCGTGCTCGTCACCGCGCTTGCTTGCCTAGGCTCCGCGATCCTTCTCTCCGAGACGCGCTTCGGTCTCAGAACCTATGCGATCGGCTCGAATCCGCTTGGGGCCGCCCGCGCCGGCATCGCCGTCCAGAATCATCTGGTGAAAGTCTATACACTTTCAGGATTCCTCTCTGCGGTAGCCGGGCTGATGGTGATGGCGCGGTTCGCCTCCGCCTCCGTGCAGGCCGGCGCGAATGACGAGCTCGACGCGATCACCGCCGTGGTGATCGGTGGCGCGAGCCTGTTCGGCGGGCGCGGCACGATCCTCGGCACGGTGATCGGCAGCTTCGTCATCACCGTGATGGTAACCGGGCTCATTCTGATGGGCGTTCAGCCGTTCTGGCAGCAGGTCGCCGTCGGTGCGATCCTCATCTTCGCGGTGGCCATCGACCAGCTTCGCAACCGGCTGATCGACGCTGCCTGATCCGTAAAGCAAGTCCCATAACGCTAGTGAAGGAGGAACCCATGCTTTGGCAAAAAAGGGCCACCCGGAACCGGGCCGCGCCGCTGGCCCGCACCATCCTCGCGGCCGCCGCCATCGCCGCCGCGCCAGCCGTCGCGCCAACGGCCGCGCGGGCGGCCAGTCCTGCCACGCTGGCGCTCGTTCCCGGCATCACCACCGATGCCTTCTACATCACCATGCAGCGCGGCGCGGCAGCGGAGGCGAAGAAGCTCGGCTATCCGCTGATCTGGCAGGGTGGCGCCTCCTTCTCGCCCGAGACCCAGATTCCGGTGCTGCAGGCTTTGCTTGCCAAGCAACCGGGGGCGCTGATGATCGCGCCGACCGACACCACGGCGCTGATCAACCCGATCCGCCAGTTCGTGCAGGCCCATATCCCGGTGATCTCGGTTGATACCACGATCAGCGATTCATCGCTGCTTCAGAGCCAGATCACCTCGAACAACATCCAGGGGGGTGAGGCTGCCGCAAATGCGATTGCCGCGTTCGCCCATCAGGCGGGCGAGGTCGCGGTGATCAACGTCAAGCCCGGCATTTCGACCACGGACGAGCGGCAGAAGGGTTTCCTTGCCGCGATCGCCAAATACCCGAACATGAAAGTGGCGGCGATCGAGTACGACGATGACAGCCCGACCAACGCCTTCACCGAGACACAGCTCCTTCTGCTCAAATATCCGAAGCTCAAGGGGATTTTCGGCACCAACGTGTTCTCTGCCGAGGGCGTGGGCAAGGCGGTCGTTGCGGCAGGCAAGAAGGGAAGCGTCGATGTCGTCGGCTACGACGCCGAGCCTGACGAAGTGAATCTGCTCAAGCAGGGTGTCATCACCACGCTCATAATTCAGCAGCCGGCAAAGGAAGGCTCGCTCGCGGTGCAGTACGCGGTGGATATCCTGAGCGGCAAGGCCTCTGCCGTGCCGAAGACGATCCAGCTTGACAATGTTGTCGCGACCACGGCGACGGCCAACGATCCGAACGTGGCGCAATACTTCTATCAGACGCAAACCCTGCCCTGAACGGCCGGGCGGCGTGCCCCTGAACCGCCCTCCTGCCTGGGGGAGTTCAGGGGCAGACCCCGCGACATGTCTCAAGGAACGGAAACGCAGCCTTTGGCCGCGTTCAGTGCGGGCAGCGCATGCGCTGCGATCTCCCTCAAGCAATGCCCCCTCTGAGGCTCCTGGAACCAACTTCTTTCCCTGATCGTCGAGATCGGCACAGAGCAAAGAACCCGATCGGCATCCTCAGGCGATCAGCCGAGCCCGTCTGATCGCGACCGGCTCCAAGGTTGCTCCTTTATTGTCATCATCACCGATGGCCCTGACCGTGCGGATGCCCGTGCATCGCGATTTTCCCGGCGCGCCGGGCTGGTATGATTTTGTAACGAATTGCAAAACGATCCAGCATGGTCGGCAGGGACGTCATGAAAGCGCATGATCATCCGTTATCATAACACGCCAATGCCCTTGGCCGGCATGGATTTTCCGTTCTTTCTCCTCGCTCCCTTCACAATACGCGCGGATCACTTGTCCTGGAGACACCGAACGCTATAACGGCAAATGAGGTGCGGCCGGCATGCGATCCGGCTCATGCTCCATGAACTGGCAGATCAAAAGTGAATCCGGGAGCAACCATCGGATGGCCGATCGCCCTCTGGAACAAGAGACGCCATAGAATGCGACCATGGCGGTGATGATCGAAGTTCGCGGGTTGGTGAAGATGTTCGGCAGCTTTGCCGCTGTCGACAATATCTCCTTTGCTGTTCCCGGAGGACAGATCCGTGCCTTTCTCGGTCCGAATGGTGCCGGCAAGACAACGACGATCAAAATCCTGACGACCGTGCTCGCGCCCAGCTCGGGCTGGATCAGGGTCGCCGGCCACGATCCGGTGCGCGAAGCGACGGAAGTGCGCCGCGCCTTCGGCATCGTCTTCCAGGACCCGAGCCTGGATGATGAGCTCACGGCATACGAGAACATGGAGCTGCACGGTGTGCTTTACGGTATCCCCCGGGCTCAGCTTCGCGAGCGCGCCACGACATTGCTTGGCTTCGTCGGCCTCGCCGAGAGACGTCATGATTATGTCAAGACCTTCTCGGGTGGCATGCGTCGAAGGCTCGAAATCGCGCGTGCCCTTCTCCATCAGCCACGGATTCTCTTCCTCGATGAGCCAACGATCGGGCTCGATCCGCAAACACGAAGCGTGATCTGGAAATTCGTGCGCGAGCTCGCCACCGAGCAGAACGTGACCGTATTCTTCACCACCCATGCCATGGAAGAGGCCGAGCGGGTGGCGGATGAGATCACCGTGATCGATCACGGCCACATCATCGCCGAGGGCACGGCGGCGTTACTCAGGGAAGAGACGCACAGCACCTCCCTTGAGGAGGCGTTCATCACGCTCACCGGCCGCGACATCCGGGCCGAGGAGGCAAATCCCGCCGAACGGATGCGAATGCTGCGCCGCGCCTGGCGGAGCCGGTGATGCGCGCGGCCGCGATCCTTTGGCTGCGCCAGCTCAAGCGCTATGCCCGCGCGCGCGCTCGTGTGGTGGGCTCCCTCGGCCAGCCGCTGATCTTTCTTTTCGCGCTCGGTTTCGGCTTTGGCCCCATCTTCGCCCGTGCCGGCCACGGCAACTATCTGGACTTCGTGGTTCCCGGCGTGATTTCCATGGGAATCATTTTCACCAGCGTGTACGGCGGCATCGAGATCATCTTCGATCGCCAGTTCGGCTTTCTCAAGGAAACGCTGGTGGCGCCGGTGCCGAGGTTCGTGATCGTGCTCGGGCGCACGCTCGGCGGCGCCACCACGGCGCTGCTTCAGGGCCTCGTCATTCTCGTCGTCTCGCTGATCGCCGGCTTCCGTATCCACCATCCGCTGGCGGCACTGCTGGCACTGCCCTTCATGGCTCTGATCGCCGTGCTCTTCAGCGCGATTGGTACCGCCATCGGCTCGGTGCTCGAGGACATCCAGGGCTTTCCGCTCATCATGAACTTCCTCGTCCTGCCGATCTTCTTCTTCTCCAACGCGCTGTTCCCCTCGCGGGGCTTGCCCGCGCCGCTGAAACTCGTGGTGCGGATCAATCCGCTCAGCGACGGCGTCACGGGCATCCGCGATGCGTTCGCGGGTCACGCTTCGCTCAGCATGGTGAGCGGTCTTGCCGTGCTCGGCGCATTGGCCACATTGCTGCTTGCGATCGCAAGCCATCTCTTCTCACGGATCGAGCTTTAGCCGGTTGTTGCCCGAAGGCGGGATCAGCCGTTGGCCTGAATTGCACGAGAAAATAGAGGGCAAGAGCGGAATTGCGTGAGCGCGCGCGATCCCCTTCCGCTCCGGTTTTCCTGTCTCGATCAATTCTTATGGTTTGAGCGGGCCGCAAAGCGATCCACTGGAAACCCTGTTGAGCTAGCCGAGCAGAAGCTCGAGCGCCACCGCTGCCTCGTCGATATCGCGGCGAAGCGCCGCAACGGCCGCCTCGCCATCACGCCGCACGAGCGCCTCCATCATGGCGCGATGGCGAGAATTCGCAGCCTGCCAATTCTCCGACCCGCGCAGCACATGGAAATAAGGCCCTATCTGCAGCCAGAGCGATTCGATGATGCTGAGCAGCGTGGGCGAGTCCGCGGCGCGATAGATCGTGAAATGGAAATCATGATTGGCCGGCACATAGCGTCGCCCATCGCGCTCTTCCGCCGCACGCTGCATTTCACAGACCATCTCTTCAAGCCGGCGAAGTTCGGCCGGGCTGATGCGCGTCGCCGCCCAGGTGATGGCCAGGCCCTCCACCTCGCGGCGCACGCGCCTCAGATCTCTGAGCCGGGCGCGCGTCAGTGCCGGGATGCCGACCGAGCGGCCTGAGACCACCATCAGTGCCTGTTCCGCCATCAAACGGCGCAGCGCCTCCCGCACCGGCATCGCGCTCACCTGGAACGCGGCAGAAAGACCTGGAATCGTTATGGTCTGTCCCGGCTCGATTTCGCCATCGAGGATCATCTCGCGAATACGGCGATAGACTCGATCCTGCACCGTCTC
>DASZQO010000273.1:0-18245 GCA_035549615.1 Acetobacteraceae bacterium | reverse complement strand
CCTGAGCGCATTGGCGCGGTGCGGCAGATGATCATGGCGGCGGATGAGGCCGGGCGGCGCGCGGCGCTCTCGCGCCTGCTGCCATTCCAGCGCGAAGATTTCATCGCCCTCTTCCGGATCATGGCCGGCCTGCCGGTGACGATCCGGCTGCTCGACCCCCCGCTCCATGAATTCCTGCCCCATGCCGAGGCGGAGCTCGCGGAGGTTGCCGAGGCGCTCGGCACCGATGTCGAGGCGATGCGCCGCCGCATGGCGGAGCTTGCGGAGGCCAACCCGATGCTCGGCCATCGCGGCTGCCGGCTCGGGATCACCTACCCCGAAATCTACGCCATGCAGGCGCGCGCGATCTTCGAGGCGGCGCTCGCCGTGGGACGCGAGACGGGCAATGCGCCGCTGCCGGAGATCATGATCCCGCTGGTGGCGACGCGGCGCGAGCTTGAGATCACGCGCGGCCAGGTGGAGCGGGTGGCGAAGCAGGTGTTCTTCGAGACCGGCCAGGAGACCCCGTACACCATCGGCACGATGATCGAGCTGCCGCGCGCAGCGCTGACGGCCGACCAGATCGCCGAAGCCGCCGATTTCTTCAGCTTCGGAACCAACGATCTCACCCAGACCACCTTCGGTCTTTCGCGCGACGATGCGGGGAAATTCCTGCCCCGCTATATCGAGGCGGGTGTCCTGGCGAAGGATCCCTTCGTCTCGATCGACACCGAGGGTGTCGGCGCGCTGATGCGGATTGCCGCCGAAAAGGGCCGCGCCGCCAAGGCCAATCTCAAGCTTGGCATTTGCGGCGAGCATGGCGGCGACCCGGCAAGCATCACCTTCTGCGAAACAACGGGGCTCGACTACGTCTCCTGCAGCCCGTACCGGGTGCCGGTGGCGCGGCTCGCCGCTGCGCAGGCCGCGATCGCGGCCGGGCGGACGGAGGTTATGGCAGCTTCAACAGTGTAGGGCCCCGGTTTCTCAGGGCGGGCGTTCCGCCCAGATGATGCTCGAGCCGCTCGGCAGCAGAATCCGTTCGGGATCGCGGCAGCCGGCCTGGGCGAGCCAGGCGAAGTGCTCGGCCTCGGTGTAGGAGGCGCCCGCGCGATAGAGGTTCATGAAGGTGACCGACATGAACACCGCCGTGGGCGGGCCACGCCGGTCATTGTCGAGGATGCCGGCGCCGATAATGAAGAGCCGCCCGCCGGGATTGAGCGAGGCGGCGGCGTGCCGCACGGCCCGCGCGGCATCCTCCCGCGAGAGCACCTGGAGGAAGGCGCGCAGAATGGCGGCATCGTAGCGCCCCGCGGGAGGCCCTGTGAGGATATCCGCGGCCGCGACCGAAAGCCGCGCCGCGAGACCCGAATCGTGGATCATCGGCGCGGCGATCCGGGCGACGCGCGGCAGCTCGAGAAGGGTGCCGTGCAGGCCGGGACACCGCTCGCAAAGGCCGGCAAGCAATCCGCCCGAGCCGCCGCCGATGTCGATGACGGAGCGGATACGCGAGAAGAAGTCGAAACGCGCCGCGAGATCGCGCCCCGCGGCGACGGCGCTCGCATGCAATCCGGTGAGAAACCGCCGCGTTTCCTCATCCGATGCCGTGGAATAATCATGCAGTGCCGCCGGCCCGCCGTTCCGGATCGAATCGGCGGTCATGAGGTCGGCATGCCAGAGCCTGCTCAGAAGCTCGTGCGCGCTGCCGAGATAACCCGGCTTCCCGGCAACGAGGAATGCTTCGGCCTCCTCCGTGTTGGCGAATCTTCCATCCGCCTCGGTCAGCAATTCCGCGGCCACGAGCGCATAAAGAAGCCGGGCCAGCCGCTCCGTATCGACGCCAAGCCGCTCGGCGATCTCCGCCGCAGTGGCGGGGCCGGTGGCGAGAGCGGTGAAGAGATCGAGCTTCATGCCCGCGAGCATCGCCAGCGCCGGCGCCACGCCGCCCTGCAGCCGCTGGATGGTCTCCTGCATGCGTGACGTCAGCTTATGGTGATGCGCGGGCCGGGACCCGCTGCGGCGAGCCCGCGCTCCACCGCCTCGGCGACGTTTGCGGCCAGCGCCGCGAAGGCCTGCGCCGCCGCCCCCTCGGGCTCGGACGCGGCGATCGGTGTTCCCCGGTCCCCGGTCTCGCGGATGGCGAGCAGGAGTGGCACCTCGCCGAGGAACGGAACGCCGAGCCGCGCCGCCTCCCGCCGCACGCCGCCATGGCCGAAGATCTCCGCGCGCCCGCCGCAATGGGGGCAGAGGAAGACGCTCATATTCTCGACCAGCCCGAGTACCGGGACATGCGTGCGCTCGAACATGCGCGCCCCGCGCCGCGCATCGATCAGCGCGATATCCTGCGGGGTCGAGACGATCACGGCGCCGGCGAGCTTCACCCGCTGCGCCATCGTCAGCTGCGCATCGCCGGTGCCGGGCGGCATGTCCACAATCAGGAAATCGAGCTTGCCCCAGGCCACCTGGCCGAGCATCTGTTCGAGCGCGCCCATCACCATCGGACCGCGCCAGATCATCGGCGTCTCTTCCTCGACCAGGAAGCCGATCGACATGGCCTTGACGCCCCAGGCCGGGATCGGCAGCAGCTTCTCGCCCGCCATCTCGGGCCGGCGGGCAAGGCCGAGCATGCGCGGCAGGCTCGGCCCGTAAATGTCGGCATCGAGCAGCCCGACCGTCCGCCCGAGCCGGGCGAGCGCGACCGCAAGATTGACCGCGACGGTCGATTTGCCGACACCCCCCTTGCCGGAGGCGACGGCCACGATCGCCCGCACTTCGGGAAGCAGCGTGGCGCCCTGGCGTGGCTCCGCTGGCCGTGAGCCGCCGGGGCGCGGCGGCGCCTGGGCCGCGCCCGCCCGATGCGCGGTCAGCACCGCCGTCGCATTGGTGATGCCTGGCTGGCGGGCGAGAATCGCTTCCACCGCCTTGCGCACGGGCTCCATCGCCGCCGCGCGCTCTCGCGGCACGGCCAGCGCGACCTGCACCAGGCTGCCCTTCTGCTCGATTCCCTCGACCAGCCCGGCGGCGACGATGTCCTTCCCGCTCGCCGGATCAATGATGGCCCTGAGCGCCTCACGCAGCGCCGCGATCCTCTCCCCGCTCATCGGCCTTTCGCCCAACCTTTCGCGGGCCTCTCGATATCATCGCCCGTCCGGGCTATATCGCGCCTTGCCGGATGGCTGCCAACGGCGGCCCGGTTTTTCCTTGGCAGGAGACCTTCCCCACTGATGGCCTGGAACAGCGGCGGCGGCCCATGGGGCGGCCCCAGCGGCGGCCCACCCGGCGGCGGCCGGCCGCCGGGCGGATCACCGCCCGGCAGCCCATGGGGCGGCGGCGGAAGGCGGCGCCCGCCCATCCCCGATCCCGAGCAACTGCTTGCCCGCCTGGTCGGCTGGCTGCGCGGCTTGCTGCCCAGCCGGTGGCGCGGCCCTCAGATTCCCGGGCTCCCCGGCGGCGGTGTCTCCTATCCGCGGATCGGCGTGATCGCCGTGGCGGTGATCGTGCTCGCCTGGCTCGCCAGCGGCTTCTACGTGGTGCAGCCGGACGAGCAGGGCGTGGTGCTGCGCTTCGGCGCCTTCGTCGGCACGACCGCGCCGGGCCTCAATTATCATCTGCCCTGGCCGATCGAGAGCGTGCTGCTGCCCTCGGTTACGCGCGTCAACCGCATCGAGATCGGGTACCGCTCGACAGCGGGCCAGCCCGGCGTGCCGGCGGCGCCATCAGCGCAGGATGTGACCGCCGAGAGCCTGATGCTCACCGGCGATCAGAACATCGTCGATATCAATTTCGCCGTCTTCTGGCGGATCGCGAACGCCGAGCAATACCTGTTCGCGATCCGCCATCCGGAAGCCACCATCAAAGCGGTCGCCGAAAGTGTCATGCGCGAGGTGGTCGGCCACAATCCGATCGAGCCTTTGCTCACCACCGCGCGCGCCGCCGTGGAGACCGAGGTGCGCCGGGACATGCAGGCGATCCTCGATCAGTACGGCGCCGGCGTGGAGATCACGGAAGTGCAGCTTCTCAAGGTCGATCCCCCACCCGAGGTCATCGACAGCTTCCGCGACGTGCAGAGGGCCGGCACCGATGCCGACCGCGCGCGCAACAATGCCGAGAGCTACCGCAACAATATCGTGCCGCGCGCCCGCGGCGAGGCCGCGCGCATCATCGCCGAGGGCGAGGCCACCAAGGCGGCAGACATCGCCGCCGCGACCGGCAATGCAGAGCGATTCCTCTCGGTTCTCGCCGCCTACCGGCAGACGAAATCGATCACGCTCGACCGCCTCTATCTCGATACGATGCAAAGCGTGCTCGCCAAGAGCCACACCATCGTTCTGGGCGCCGGCGTCGACCGGCTGCTGCCGCTTCTTTCGCTGCCCACGTCACCAGCGTCGCCAAGCGGGGCGCCGGCCTCCAAGCCGATTTCGGGGGGTACGCCGTGAGTGCGCGGATCTGGGCCCTTCTCGTCGCGATCATTCTCATCCTGGTCGTCGCCTCGAACGCGTTCTTCACCGTGCCGCAGATCAACGAGGCGCTCGTCACCCAGTTCGGCAAGCCGGTCCGGGTGATCACCACGCCGGGCCTGCACGTGAAGCTGCCTTTCGTGCAGGAGGTGATCCCGTTCGATCGCCGCCTGCTCGACTATGAGCTGCCGAGCGAGGAGGTGATCCTGGGCGATCAGCAGCGCCTGGTCGTCGACGGATTCGCGCGTTTCCGGATCACCGATCCGCTCGCCTATTACCAGGCGGTGGGCGCGACCGAAGATGGCATCCGCGCGCGGCTCGGCTCGATTCTCGGCTCGTCCTTCCGCCGGGTGCTCGGCAACGAGACCTTGCCCGCGGTGCTCTCCACAGCGCGCAACCGGATCATGGGCGAGATCCGGAACGAGGTGAACGCATCGATGCAGGGCTTCGGCATCACGATCGACGATGTGCGCATCCGCCGCGCGGATCTTCCGGAAGAGAACACCCAGGCCGTGCTCGCGCGGATGCAGTCCGAACGCGAGCGCGTCGCGGCACTCATCCGCGCCGATGGCGACCAGGCGGCGACCGTGATCCGCGCCGGGGCCGACCGCGAGCGCACCGTGCTGCTGGCCGAGGCCAATGCACGGGCGGCCGCGCTGCGCGGCGAGGGGGAAGCACAGGCGATCACCATCCTGGCGAAAGCCTATGACCAGGATCCGGCCTTCTTCACCATCTGGCGCACGCTCGAGGTCTATAGCCAGGGGCTCGCCGGCAGCCATACGGAGCTTCTGCTCAGCCCCTCGACGCCCTTGCTCCGCTACCTCAACGCCGCGCCGCATCCGGAGCCCGGACCAGGGTCTGGGCCGGACTCCGGGGCAAAGCCCGCGCCGGACAGCCCCTCGGGCAGCCCCTTGGGCAGCCCCTGAAGGTGGGGCCCCTCACCGCTTCCCCTTGCCGCGCGATGCCCGGCCAGCGCACAATTGGCGGCACGGGTTCGGCGCCAGGTGGCGCCGTGGCTTGTCAGCCCCTCCCGATCCGCGGGTCGCGCGTTCCCGGCCATGCTGCCGGGGCCCGTGCGCGGGATCGGGAACGAGGCCCGAGAGAGACCAGCAAGGCTTCCCGCATCGACCCGGCGGGAGCGGCTCAAGGGATGTGGCTCCCCATGCGTTCACGTCTCCCTCGTCTCGGACCCGCCGGCCTCGTCTGCCTCGCGCTCCTGCTTGCCGGGGCGCCCTTCGCGCGCGCGGCGGGTGTGGATTCCGCCCCGCCGGGACTGCCGAGCTTCGCCGATCTTGCCGCCCGCCTGCTGCCGGCCGTCGTCAATGTCGCCAGCACCGAGACTGTCTCGTCCTCGGATAATCAGGGCCAGAACGAGCCCCCACTGCCCACGCTGCCGCCCGGTTCGCCGCTGGAAAAGTTTTTCCACAATTTCATGAACCACCAGGGCCAAGGGAACAACGAGGATCAGGGGAATGATGCGCCGCCGGCCCCGGACCGGCTGCAAAGCCTCGGTTCCGGCTTCATCATCGACCCCTCCGGCCTGGTCGTGACCAACAATCACGTGATCGAAGGCGCGCAGCAGATCACGGTGACGCTGCATGACGGCACAGTGTATCCCGCAACGCTGGTCGGCCATGACGAGAGGATGGACCTCGCCCTTCTGCGCATCCACGCGCCCGCGCCGCTGCCCTTCGTCTCGTTCGGCGATTCGGATCGGATCCGCGTGGGCGACTGGGTGCTTGCCATCGGCAATCCCTTCGGCCTTGGCGGCACGGTGACCGCGGGCATCGTCTCCGCCCGCGGGCGCAACCTGAACGAAGGCCCGTACGACGATTTCATCCAGACCGACGCGCCGATCAACCGCGGCAATTCCGGCGGCCCCCTCTTCGATCTGGAAGGACAGGTGATCGGCATCAACACCGCGATCTTCTCGCCTTCCGGCGGCTCGGTCGGCATCGGCTTCGCGATCCCGGGCAACATCGCCAAGCCCGTGCTCGCCCAGTTGCGCGAATATGGCCATGCCAGGCTCGGCTGGCTCGGCGTGCGGGTGCAGGAGGTGACACCCGACATCGCGGCGAGCCTCGGCCTCAAATCGCCCTCGGGCGCGCTCGTCGCCGGCGTCAGCGCCGGGGGCCCGGCCGACAAGGCCGGCGTGAAATCCGGCGATGTCATCCTCACCTTCAACGGGCACAAGGTTCCGGACATGCATTCGCTGCCGCTGATCGTCGCCGAGACGACGATCGGCGCGACCGTGCCGGTGGAGGTCTGGCGGCGCGGGAGGATCGAGACCCTGCGGGCGACCATCGGCGAACTCGCGCCGGAGACCACAGCCGCCCTCAGCCCTCCGGCACCCAGCGCAGCACCGCCGGAGACGGCAATCGCCTCGCTTGGCCTCAGCCTCGCTCCCCTCTCCGCCAAGCTCAGGAACCAGTATCATCTCAGCGCCGACCAGAAGGGCGTGATCGTCACCACCGTGATACCCGGTGGGCCGGCGGCCTCGCATGGCCTGAAGCCGGGAGATGTCGTGCTCGAGGTCCAGCAGCAGACGGTGAACTCGCCGGCCGAGGTCCTGGACCGGATCGACGCCGTACGCCGCGAGGGCCGGCCATCGGTGCTGATGCTGATCCAGCACGGCAGCACGATGAATTGGGTGCCGCTGCCGGTCTCCGGCGCCGGTCCCGGGCCGGCTCCCGGTTCGCCCGGCAAAGTCTCGCCGGGCTGAACCGGCGGGAATGGCCCCGCGCGTCGATCCCGTCCACGCCGATACCAGCCTGCCCGCGAAGGCCGCCGTGGTGGTGGCGGGAGGCGGGATCATCGGCGCCGCCACCGCGTTCTTCCTCGCCCGGAAGGGTCTTCCCGTCGTGCTGTGCGAGAAGGGCGAGATCGGCGCCGAGCAATCGAGCCGCAACTGGGGCTGGTGCCGCAAGATGGGCCGGGATCCGCGGGAGATCCCGCTGGTCATCGAAAGCCTCCGGCTGTGGGGCGAAATGAACGCGCTCACCGAAGCCGAGACCGGGTTCAGGACCTGCGGCATCACCTATCTCTGCAAGACGCGCGAGGAAATGGCGCGGCGTGAGGCGTGGCTCGAGCATGCGCGGCGCTATCAGCTCGACAGCCGGCTGCTCTCCCCCGCCGATCTGAAAACTCTGTTCCCTGGCCTCGAAGGGACCTGGGCGGGAGGCCTCTACACGCCGAGCGACGGGCGCGCCGAACCGACCAAGGCCGCCCCCGCCATCGCCGAGGCTGCGCGGCGGCTCGGCGCCAGCGTGATGACACGCTGCGCGGTTCGCGGCATCGAGACGACCGCCGGCCATGTCAGCGCCGCGGTCACCGAGAAGGGGCGGATTGCCTGCCAGTCGGTCGTGCTTGCGGGCGGTGTCTGGTCCCGGCTCTTCGCCGGCAATCTCGGCCTCCGCCTGCCGCAACTTCGCGTTGTTTCCGCGGTGATGCGCACCGAGCCGCTGGAGGGCGGACCGGAAATCTCCGCCGCCGGCGAGGGGTTCGGGTTTCGCAAGCGTCTGGATGGCGGCTATACGGTCGCCAACTGGAGCAACAACCGCTTCGACATCACGCCGGATGCCTTCCGCTTCTTCACCGATTTTCTTCCGGCACTCCGCCTTGAGCGGAAATCATTGCGAATCCGGTTCGGCCGCCCTTTCCTCGAAGCCTGGCGGACGAAGCGGCGCTGGGCACTCGACGAGCCTTCGCCTTTCGAAAGTGTCCGCACCCTCGATCCCGCGCCTGATCCCGTGATCCTCACCGAGGCACGGGAAACTCTTGGCGCCGCATTTCCGGTCTTCCGCTCCATGCGCATCGCCGAGACATGGGGCGGGGTGATCGATGTGACGCCCGACGCGGTCCCGGTGATCTCGCCCGTCGAGAAGCTGCCGGGCTTCTTCATCGCCACCGGCTTTTCCGGCCATGGCTTCGGTATCGGCCCAGGTGCCGGCCGGCTCGCGGCCGATCTGGTGAGCGGCGATAAGCCGGCGGTCGATCCGGAACCGTTCCGTCTCTCCCGCTTCACCGATGGCTCGCATCCAAAGCCTTCGCCGCTTTTGTAGAGCTCTCGATGGGACGATTGCCAATTGACAGGGCTGGCCGGTTCCGCCTTCATTTGCCGAGGTGATGGGGTCCACCTTGTAACCGCCCGCGGGGCTGATGACTCCTCCGTTCACAATCCGCTCGACGGAGGAGACGTTGCTTCGCCCATCGTGGCTTCTTCATTCGATCGAAAAAACAAAGCGGGCGCGTGGTGATCTGCCCTCATCGCGCGCGGGCTCGCGCCCGGCGATCTTCCCGCGCCGCGATGCTCATCTCAACTTTTCTTTGGCCAGCCTTCCCCGGGAAGGGGGCGCCTGAATGTGGACGTATATCGCGATCGCCATCGGCGGCACGCTCGGCTGCTGGGCGCGCTATGCCATGACCAATCTCGTGCAGGCGATGTTTGGCCGCGGGTTTCCTTACGCGACACTCAGCATCAATCTGCTGGGCAGCCTTCTCATGGGGTTCCTGTTCTTCGCGACCCTGGAGCGGCTCACCATTTCCCCGGCCGTCCGCGCCGGCATTCTCACCGGCGTCCTCGGCGGGTTCACCACCTTCTCGACCTTCGAGATGGAGACCCTTCTGCTGGTTGAACAGGGAGACGCGCTCAAAGCGCTGCTCTATGTCTTCCTTTCGGTGGTGCCTGGATTCCTCGGCGCTTTCGGCGGCGCCTACATCGCGCGCAATCTGTGAAATCCGGGGGAGAGATGAACAGCGACATGCTGATGGCCCGCATCTATCTCCATGAGGCCGACCACGGGAAGCGGCGGACGCTGATGGAGGAGATCCTGAAGCTGCTCGCCCACCAGAATCATGTGCAGGGTGTCGTCGTCTTTCGCGGAATCGCCGGGCTTGGTGACCGCGGAGAGGTCCTTGCCGCCGATCTGCTGCGCCTCAACGTCGATCTCCCCCTGGTGATCGAATTCTTCGATGTGCCCGAGGTCGCCGAGGCCGTGCTCGGCGCGCTCGACGGCATGGTTCCCAAGGGCCACATCGTCACCTGGCGCGCCACCCGGCGGTAGGACGGACGCATCGCCAGCCGACCGGCCCGTTGACACGCCGCACCGCCCGTCGCCTTCTTCCGCCCCACCATCCGGCGGGAGGAAAGGGCGAAGGACGATGACAGCCAGGGCGAATGAAAGCGGCGGGATCTCCGCGACGGGGAAGAAACGGCTGCGCAGCCGCCGCTGGTTCGATGAACCCAACGATCCCGGGATGACCTCGCTCTATCTCGAACGCTACCTGAACTATGGGCTGACGCGCGAGGAGCTGCAGTCCGGCAAGCCGATCATCGGCATCGCCCAGACGGGATCCGATCTTGCCCCCTGCAACCGCCACCATCTCCAGCTCGCCGAGCGGGTCCGCGCAGGCATCCGCGACAGCGGCGGCATCCCGATCGAATTTCCCATCCATCCCATCCAGGAAACCGGCAAGCGCCCGACCGCCGCGCTCGACCGCAACCTCGCCTATCTGAGCCTGGTCGAGGTTCTTCACGGCTATCCGATCGATGGGGTCGTTCTCACCACCGGCTGCGATAAAACCACGCCGGCCTGCCTGATGGGCGCGGCCACCGTGAATATCCCGGCGATCGTCCTTTCGGGCGGGCCGATGCTCGACGGATGGTGGCAGGGCCGCCTCTCCGGCTCGGGAACGATCGTCTGGGAGGCCCGCAAGCTCTATGCCGAGGGCAAGATCGACTACAACCGGTTCATCGAGATGGCCGCCTCCTCGGCGCCCTCGATCGGCCATTGCAATACGATGGGGACGGCGAGCTCGATGAATTCGCTCGCCGAGGCGCTCGGCATGTCGCTGACCGGCTGCGCCATCATTCCCGCGCCCTACCATGAGCGTGGATGGATGGCCTATGAGACCGGCAGGCGCATCGTCACCATGGTGCACGAGAATCTGCGCCCCTTGGACATCATGACCAAGAAGGCGTTCGAGAATGCCGTCGTCACCGCCGCCGCGCTCGGCGCCTCCTCCAACTGCCCAATCCACATGGTGGCGATCGCCCGCCACGCGGGCGTCGATCACACGCTCGATGACTGGCAGCGGCTCGGCCCGGAGATCCCCCTTCTCGTCGATATGCAGCCCGCCGGCCGCTTCCTCTCCGAGCGGTTCTTCCGCGGTGGCGGCGTTCCCGCGGTGATGAAGGAGCTGCTCGATGCCGGCAAGCTCCATGGCGACGTAATGACGGTGACCGGCCGCACGCTTGCCGAAAATCTCGCCGACATTCCGGAGCCGGACCGCGAGGTGATCCGTTCCTATGCGAAGCCGCTCAAGCCGGCCGCCGGCTATGTCGTGCTCTCCGGCAATCTCTTCGAAAGCGCGGTCATCAAAACGAGCGTGATCGACGAGGAATTCCGCCGCCGGTTCCTCTCCGATCCCGCGCATCCCAATGTGTTCGAAGGCAAGGCGGTTGTCTTCGAAGGGCCGGAGGACTATCACGCCCGCATCGAGGACCCCGCGCTCGGCGTGGATGAACGCAGCATTCTCGTCATCCGCAATTGCGGTCCGGTCGGCTATCCCGGCAGCGCGGAGGTCGTGAACATGCAGCCGCCGGCTTCCCTTCTGAAGAAAGGTATCGATGCGCTTCCCACCATGGGCGATGGACGCCAGTCCGGCACTTCGGGCAGCCCCTCCATCCTCAACGTGACACCCGAGGCTGCGGTGGGCGGCGGGCTTGCGCTGCTCCGGAGCGGCGATCCGATCCGGATCGACCTCAATACCCGCCGCGTCGATCTCCTTCTGCCGGCCGAGGAGATCGCCGCCCGCCGCGCCGCCTGGAAGGCGCCCACGCTCCTCAACATGACGCCGTGGGAGGAAATCTATCGCAGCATGGTGGGCGGGCTCGGCACCGGTGCCTGCCTCGAACCGGCGACGCTCTATCTCAACATCATCGAGACCCGCGGCGAATCCCGCAACAACCACTGAAGGAACCGACCGGACCATGACGGGAAGGCTCGAGGGCAAGACGGCGTTCGTCACCGCCGCCGCGCAGGGCATCGGCCGCGCGAGCGCGCTGGCTTTCGCGGCCGAAGGCGCGCGTGTCATCGCGACCGATCTCGACGCGGCGAAGCTGGCCACGCTGGCAGCCCCCACGATCGAGGTCGCGACGCTCGACGCTACCGATCCGGCCGCCATTGCCGAGGTGGCCGCGCGGGCCGGGGCGATCGACGTGCTCTTCAACTGCGCGGGCTTCGTGCATCAGGGCACCATCCTCGAGGCGTCGGAGAGCGAATGGGACTTCGCCTTCGCTCTCAATGTGCGGGCGATGTTCCGCGCCATCCGCGCCTTCCTTCCTGGCATGCTCGCGAAAGGCGCCGGCGCGATCATCAACATGTCCTCAGCAGCGAGCAGCGTCAAAGGTGCGCCGCGCCGCTGCATCTATGGCGCGACCAAGGCCGCCGTCATCGGCCTCACCAAATCCGTTGCCGCGGACTATGTCGCTCAAGGCATACGCTGCAACTGCATCTGCCCCGGAACCATCGCCACGCCGAGCCTTGAGGAGCGGATCGCCGCCAATGCCGCGGCCGCAGGTTCGCTCGAGGCGGCGCGCAGCGCCTTTGTCGCCCGCCAGACGATGGGAAGGCTCGGCAAGCCCGAAGAGATCGCGGCACTCGCCGTCTATCTCGCCAGCGACGAATCGGCCTTTCTCACCGGCCAGGCAATCGTCATCGACGGTGGCTGGACCGTTTGAGCGTGTCCGGCTTCCGCTTTTTCTTCCCAAAGCGTGATGATTTTGGATCGCCGCGCTCTGGCTTTATGTTCCCGATCAATTTCATGGCTTTGGCGGATCGCTCCGCGATCCACCAGAAGCCATATTGATCTCTTTGTTTTCCCGATCAATTTCATGGCTTTGGTGGATCGCTCCGCGATCCACCAGAAGCCATATTGATCTCGTGTCTTCCTATCGAAAGGAACAATGATGAAGCTGCTGCGCTATGGCCCCGCCGGAGCGGAAAAACCAGCCCTGCTCGATCCTGAAGGCGCGATCCGCGATCTTTCCGGCGTGGTGCCGGACATCGCGGGCGAGGTGCTTTCCGATTCGGGGCTGGCACGATTGCGCGCGCTTGATTGGAAGACGCTGCCCACGGTCACAGGCTCGCCGCGGATCGGGCCCTGTGTCGCCCGTCCCCTCAATTATTTCTGCATCGGCCTCAATTACGCCGACCACGCGCCCGAGGCCGGCATGCAGATTCCCAAGGAGCCGATCATCTTCCTCAAATCGCTCGGCGCCTATAGCGGCCCCTATGATGACGTGCGCCTGCCGCGTGGCTCGCACAAGACCGACTGGGAGGTCGAGCTCGGCATCGTCATCGGCCGGGAGGGAAGCTATGTGCCGGAGCATCAGGCGCTCGACTACATTGCCGGCTACTGCATCTGCAACGATGTGAGCGAGCGCGAATACCAGCTCGAACGTGGCGGCACCTGGGACAAGGGCAAGGGCTGCGACACGTTCGGCCCCACCGGCCCCTGGCTCGTCACCCGCGATGAGGTGCCCGATCCGCAGGCGCTCGACATGTGGCTCGATGTCGATGGCACGCGCATGCAGCAGGGCAATACGAAGACGATGATCTTCGGAGTTATCAAGCTGGTGAGCTATATCAGCCATTTCATCACCCTGCGCCAGGGCGACATCATCTCTACCGGCACGCCGCCCGGCGTCGGCCAGGGCAAGAAGCCGGAGCCGATCTTCCTCAAGCCCGGCCAGACAATGCGGCTCGGCATCGCCGGTCTGGGCGAGCAGCGTCAGCGCGTCGTCGCGACCTGAACCGGCTGGCCCGCGCGGGCGATCTTGTCTCACTCAGGGAGTCTGGATGCGGCTCAGGCGCGCGGGACGCATCCCTCCGCCCTGGCCGGTCGCCCAACAGAAGCCGCCAGCCTGCGCGCGCTCTGGCTTCTCATTCTCGCGGGCACCGCGCTGCGTCTTCTTTTCGCCGCCGCGCTCGGGCTCGGCATCGATGAGAGCTACGTTGTCGCCGCGGGGCGGACGCTCCGCCTTGGCTATTTCGACCATCCGCCCGCGGTGTGGTGGCTCTCCTCACTCGCCGCGCGGCTCGCCGGCAGCGCGGCGCCGGTCATCGTCCGGCTTCCTTTCATCCTCCTCTTCGCGCTCTCCACCTGGCTCATCTACCGGCTCGCTGCGCGTCTCTTCTCCCCGCGCGCCGGTCTCTGGGCGGCAATCACTCTCAATCTTTCACCGCTCTTCGGTGTGGCCTTCGGAACCTTCGTGCTGCCTGACGGCCCGCTGGACGCTTTCCTGCTCGCCGCCGCGCTCTTTCTTTCCCTGGCTCTCGAAGCCTCGAGCGGCGCCCTCTTCTGGTGGCTTCTGGCGGGATTCGCGCTCGGGCTCGCCCTCTTCTCGAAATATTCCGCAATCCTCGTCCTGGCTGGCGCCTTTCTCTATCTCTGCACGAGCCCCCGTCATCGGAACTGGCTCGGCCGGCCGGCGCCATGGCTCGCCGTCCTCATCGCCTTCCTCGTCTTTTCTCCAGTTCTTTTATGGAATTTTGATCATCACTGGATCTCTTTCGCCTATCAGGGCGGCCGCGCCGGGCGCTTCGCCTTCCATCCCCTCGCCCCGTTCATCGTCTTCGGCGGCGAGGCGCTCTTCCTTCTTCCCTGGATCTGGGTGCCGCTGATCCTCTCGGGCATCGGCGCGCTCCGAAGCGGACCGGGCGATTGGCAGAGGTGGCTCCTTCTCTGTCTCGGCCTTCCCGCCATCCTCCTCTTCAGCATCATCGCACTCTGGTCGCGCGGCCGGGTGCTCTTTCACTGGGCCGCACCCGGCTACCTGATGCTCTTTCCGCTGCTCGGTGACGCGATCGACCGCCGTCTCGCGGCCGGCGACCGCACGATCCGCCCCTGGCTTCTCTTCACGGCCGGCTTCGTCCTCCTCGGTGCAACGCTTGTCGGCGCGGACGCGCGCTTCAACCTGCTGGCGCCTTTCGTTTCGCCGGGCCACGATCCTGCGCTCCAGATCTTCGATTGGGGCTCGCTTCGCCCCGAACTCGCAAAGCGGCACCTGCTCGACCGCCCCGGCCTCGTCATCGGCACCGTCCGCTGGAGCGATGCCGCCAAGATCGACTATGCGCTCGGCGGCGCCCCGCCGGTGGTCGTTCTCGGCGCCGATCCGCACGAATATGGGCTGATCCATCCACTCGCGCGCTATCGCGGGCACGATGTCCTGATCATCGCGCCCAATGTCACGCCCGCACGCATTGCCGCGGATTACGGCAAGCTGTTCTCCCGGATCGAGACACTGCCGCCGCTCCGCATCGCGCATGACGGTGTGCCGGCTTCCACGGCCCCGGTCTATCTCGGCCACGGGCTGAAATAGCGATTTCCACGCTTCCATGGCATAGGGCGCGTTCCGCAGGCGAAAATTTCCGCAACGATGTCGGGGGGATGATGTCCATGCTGCCGGTTGGGGTTCCGCTTCCCGGTTGGACCACGCGGCCGATGCCGCCGCGCACCCCTATGGAGGGGCTCTATTGCCGGGTCGAGCCGCTCTCGGCCGAGCGTCATGCACAGATGCTCTTCGCGGCCTATGGCGGGGCGGCGGAGAACTGGACCTATCTTGGGCAGGAACCGCCTTCGGATTTTTCCGTCTATCGCGCATGGGTGGAGACGGTCGCGGAAGGAAACGATCCGCTCTTCCATGCCATCATCGAGAAAGAAGGCGGGCAGGCCGTGGGCGTTGCCGCCCTGATGCGGATCGATGCCGCGAACGGCGTGATCGAAATCGGGAGCATCAACTTCGCGCCGGTTCTGAAACGAAGTCGCGCGGGGACCGAGGCGATCTTCCTGTTCGCCTGCCGCGTGTTCGATGAGCTCGGCTACCGGCGCTTTGAGTGGAAATGCGACAGCCTGAATGCGGCCTCCCGCCGGGCGGCGCGGCGCTACGGATTCACCTTCGAGGGGATCTTCCGCCAGGCGGTGGTCTATAAAGGCCGCAATCGCGACACGGCCTGGTTCTCGATCATCGATCGCGAATGGCCGCAGCTCAGAGAAGGTTATCAACGCTGGCTCGATCCGGGAAATTTCGATGCGGAAGGACGGCAGCGGACCAGCCTCGGGGCATGGATCGGCACCGCCGGCTGAGCGATCCCCTCCCCTTGGCCGCGCCGTGGCGGAATGATTTCTCCCGTGCCTGACGCGCCGGGATCCGCAACGAAGACGCCCGATCGCAGCGCGATGCGCGCGCTGCACCGCCTGGCCGAGGCGGAGGCGCTGGCCCCGCTTCTTGATGCGGCGAGCCCCTCGCCCGCCCTCGCGGCGCGGATCGAGGCGCGCGCCAAGACCCTCGTGCGCGCGGCGCGGGCCGCCTATCGGCCCGGCGCGGATGTGACCGGATTCCTGCGGGAATTCGGGCTCGGCACGGCGGAGGGAGTGGCGCTCCTCTGTCTCGCCGAGGCGCTGCTGCGCATTCCCGACGCGGCAACCGCGGACCGGCTGATCGAGGACCGGATCGGCGGCCCCGACTGGGAGGCGCATCTCGGCCGGGCCGACAGTCTTGCGGTGAATGCCTCCGCCTTCGCTTTCATGCTGAGCGGGCGCGTGCTCGCCTTCGAGCAGGGCGCGGAGGGCGCCCGCTCGGCGATCGGGCGCATGGTCCGCCGCCTCGGCGAGCCGGTCATCCGCGCCGCGCTTCGCCGTGGGATGCGGGTGCTGGCGCGCCAGTTCGTGCTCGGCCGGACGATCGACGAGGCGCTCAGCCGCGCCGCCACGGGGGATGGAAAGCGCTGGCGCTACAGCTTCGATATGCTGGGCGAAGCGGCAAAGACGATGAAGGACGCCGAGCGCTACCAGCACGCCTATGAATCGGCGATCGGCGCGATCGGCAAGGCGGCTGCCGGTCGCGGCCCGGTCGAAGGCCCAGGAATCTCGGTGAAGCTCTCGGCGCTGCATCCACGCTATGAGCCGCTGCAGGAGGCCCGCTGCGTGCCGGCGCTGATCGCCTCCCTCGGCCGGCTCGCGCGCGCGGCGAAGGCGGCGGATATCGGCCTCACCGTGGATGCCGAGGAAGCCGAACGGCTGGAAATCAGCCTCGATGTCTTTGCCGCAGTCCGCGACGATCCGGCGCTCGATGGCTGGGATGGGCTCGGGCTCGCGGTGCAGGCCTATCAAAAGCGCGCGCCCGCGGTGATCGACTGGGTGGCCGGCATCTCCGGCCCGCACCGCGTGCCGGTGCGGCTGGTGAAGGGCGCCTATTGGGACACGGAGATCAAGCTCGCCCAGGTGCAGGGGCACCAGGACTATCCGGTGTTCACGCGCAAGGCGGCGACCGATGTCTCCTGGCTTGCGCTCGCGCGGCGGATGCTTGCGCGCCCGTCCCTCCGCCCGGCCTTCGCCACCCACAATGCCCACTCGCTCGCAACGATTCTCGAGCTTGCCGAGCCGGGAACCTTCGAGATGCAGCGCCTGCACGGCATGGGCGAGCCCCTCTACGAGGGCGTGGTGGGGCCGGACTGTCCCGTGCGGGTCTATGCGCCGGTCGGGACCCACGAGGATCTGCTTGCCTATCTCGTTCGCCGGCTGCTGGAGAACGGTGCCAATACGAGCTTCGTGCATCGGCTGGTCGATCCGGCGGTGCCCGAGGACGCGGTGATCGCCGATCCGGTGGCGCGGGTCCGCGCATCCGGTCTCGGCCCCAACCCGCGTATCAGGAAGCCGCGCGATCTTTACCCCGATCGGCAGAACTCCGAGGGGCTCGACCTTGCCGACAGGGCGGTCGCGCCCGCCGTGCTGGCGGCGATCCGGCGAGCGGACGGGGAGGATTTCTCTCTGCCGGGGACGGGGCCGGCCCGGGAGATCCGCGAGCCTGCCGACCGGCGCCGAACCGTCGGCCGCGCGCATGATGCGACCGCGGCGGAGATCGATGCGGCCCTTGGCCGGCTGGCCCAGGGCTGGCGCGCGTGGGACCGCGCGGGCGGGCCGGCCCGGGCGGCGATCCTGGAGCGGGCGGCCACCGCCCTGGAAGCGGATCGCGCGGCGCTGCTTTCCCTGCTTGCACGCGAGGCCGGACGGACGCTTACCGACGGAATCGCAGAGGTGCGGGAGGCTGTGGATTTCCTCCGCTATTACGCGCTGCGGGCGAAGGAGGATTTCGCCGGCCCGCGCGAGCTGGCCGGCCCGACCGGGGAGCGGAACACCTGGCAGCTTGGCGGGCGTGGCGTCTTTGCCGCGATCTCGCCCTGGAATTTTCCCCTCTCCATCTTCCTGGGCCAGGTGGCGGCGGCGCTCGCGGCCGGCAATGCGGTGGCCGCCAAACCGGCAGAGCAGACACCGCTGGTGGCCGGGCGGGCGCTTTCCCATCTGTGGGCCGCTGGCGTGCCGGAAACGGCCTTGGCCTTCCTTCCCGGCGACGGACCGGGGGTGGGCGCCGCCTTGATCCGCGATCCGCGCATCGCCGGCATCGCCTTCACGGGCGGGACGGAGACCGCGCGGGCGATCGCCGCCGTGATCGCCGCCCGGCCGGGCCCGATCATTCCGCTGATCGCGGAGACGGGCGGGATCAATGCGATGATTGTGGACAGCTCCGCGCTGGCCGAACAGGTGGTGACGGATGCGCTTGCCAGCGCCTTTGGCTCGGCCGGCCAGCGCTGCTCGGCGCTGCGCCTTCTCTGTCTGCAGGAGGAGATCGCCGATCGCGTTCTGGCGATGCTCGCGGGCGCGGCGGAAACCCTGGTGATCGGCGATCCGCGCGATCCCGCGACCGATATCGGGCCGGTGATCGACGAGGAGGCGAGACAGTCGCTCGCGGCC
>DASZQO010000272.1:0-24006 GCA_035549615.1 Acetobacteraceae bacterium | reverse complement strand
GCTTCGATCTGCAGGGCGCGCGCCTCGACCGTATCGTACTGCGCGATTACCGCGAGACCGTCGCCAAGGATTCCCCGCTGGTGCAGCTCCTCTCGCCGGTCAGCGGAGATAAGCCCTATTACGTGCAGCTCGGCTGGTCCGCCGCGCCCAGCGCGGACGTGAAGCTGCCGGATGAGAATACGGTCTGGAGCGCGACGCCCGGTCCGCTGTCCCCCGGCCATCCAGTGACGCTCTCATGGAACAACGGTGCAGGGCTTCTCTTCCGCATCGTGCTCAGCATCGATGATCATTACATGTTCCGCATCGTTCAGCAGGTCGCGAACAGCGGCACGACGACGGTGGCGCTTTACCCCTGGGCACGTGTTCGGCGCGATTATACACCTGCCGTTCAGGGCTCGTATCTGTTGCAGGAGGGCCCGCTCGGCGTCCTGCATGGCACGCTCCATCAATATTCCTATGCGGGAATGCGGAGCGATTCGAAGGGCAAGCCGGGTGGGGTCGTCTTCCACTCCCAGGGTGCGGGCGGCTGGGCTGGCATTACAGACAAATACTGGCTCGTCGCCCTGGTGCCCGACCAGGCCGAGACGGGCATCACGAGCTTCCGCCATCTCGTCGAAGATGGCGGGGACCGCTATCAGGTTGATTTCATCGCCGCCGATCCCGAAACCCTTGCCCCCGGCGCGAGCATCGGGATCGTCGAGCACGTCTTCGCTGGCGCGAAAGTGGTGAGCCTGCTGCAGCACTATCAGTCCGAGCTGCATATCCCTTCTTTCGAGAAGGCGGTGGATTTCGGTTATTTCTACATCATCACCGAGCCGACCTTCTTCGCGCTCGACTTTCTGAACCGCCTGCTCGGCAATTTTGGCCTCGCGATCATGGCCTTCACCATCTGCTTGCGGGCGGCCTTCTTCCCGCTCGCCAACAAGTCCTTCAAGTCGATGAGCCGGATGCGGCTGCTGCAGCCGAAGATGCAGGCAATCAAGGAGCGCTTCAAGGACGAGCCGCAGCGGCAGCAGCAGGAGATGATGGCGCTCTACAAGGCGGAAGGGGTGAACCCGGCCTCCGGCTGCTTGCCGATGCTGATCCAGGTGCCGGTGTTCTGGGCGCTTTACAAAGTGCTCTTCATCACGATCGAGATGCGCCAGGCGCCATTCTTCGGCTGGATCCACGATCTTTCGGCGCAGGACCCGACCAACCTCTTCAACCTGTTCGGCCTTATCCCTTTCAATCCCGAGACGATCTCCCCATTCCTGCATATCGGCGCCTGGCCGCTGATCATGGGCTGCACGATGTTCCTCCAGCAGCGGCTCAACCCCACGCCACCCGATCCGGTGCAGGCGCGAATCTTCCTTTTTATGCCGGTGATCTTCACCTTCATGCTCGCGCATTTTCCGGTCGGACTCGTCATCTACTATAGTTGCAACAATCTTCTTTCCGCCGGCCAGCAATGGGTGATCATGCGTCGCGCCCGCCTGCCCAACCCGAAGCTCGCCCGTCCCTGACCGGTGGCGGGACGGCGCGCAAGGACGTTCCGGATCTCCAAGGATTCTGGTGGAATCGGGGCGCTCCGGCGCCAAGCGATCCAGCCAAGCCCAGGGGGAGGCCCTGGGGAGAAGCCAAGACATCGATCGGGAAAATGACTTCATATCGTAATGATTTTTGATCATCACGCTTTGGAGTCCGGGCGCGTTCTCTTCGCGGGTGAGTGCCGTTTTTCGGCCGCGGCCGGAGAGCGGGCGCTGATTCCACCCGCGACCGCGCCAGAAATCGCCTTCGCTGGCCGCTCCAATGTCGGAAAATCCTCGCTCCTGAATGCGCTCACGGGACGCCATGCGCTTGCCCGCGTCTCCACCACGCCCGGGCGGACGCGCGAGCTCATCTTCTTCGACCTCGCAGGACGGCTCATGCTCGTCGATATGCCGGGCTACGGCTATGCGAAGGCGCCACACAGGCTTGCGAGGGAATGGCAGGGCCTGATGCTCGCCTATCTGCGCGGGAGGGCGAATCTGCGCCGGGTGCTGCTTCTTCTCGATGCGCGGCACGCGCCGAAGCCAGCGGATGAAGCGGTGATGGCGATCCTCGATGGGGCGGCGGTGACGTTCCAGCTCATCCTGACGAAGGCTGATATGCTCGCGGAAGCGGAGCTTGCCGCGCAGAAAGACGCTCTGGCCCGGCTCGCGCGGGCGCACACAGCCGCTTACCCCGAGGTGCTCGCCACATCGAGCCGGAGTGGCGCGGGGATTGGCGAGCTCAGGGCGGCGCTTGCCCTTCTCGCCGCTTGACCCGGGACGCGGAGAGCCGTACCCGCAGCCGCGCGGCAGGGAGGCGCTGAGCGGTCATGGCGGAAGCGATCGAAGCGGGGAAGGCGGAGCCATTCGCTGAGGCGGCGGAAGTGGCGCGCGTTCTGGCGCACGCTCTGCCGTTCCTTCGCCGTTACTCGGGCAGCACCATCGTCATCAAGTATGGCGGCCACGCGATGGGTGAGGAGAGCCTCGCTGCGGAGTTTGGGCGCGATGTCGCGGCGCTCAAACAGGTTGGGATCCGGCCGGTGGTGGTGCATGGCGGCGGGCCGCAGATCAGTGCCATGCTGAAACGGCTTGCCATCCCTTCAACCTTCGTCGACGGGCTCCGGGTGACGGATGCGGCGATGGTGGAGGTGGTGGAAATGGTGCTTGCCGGCACCGTCAACAAACAGGTGGCCGGGCTCATCACCCGCGCCGGGGCGCTTGCCGTTGGCATCTCCGGCAAGGATGGCGGGCTGATCCGCGCGCGCAAGGTGCAGCGCAGCCGCCGCGATCCCGGCAGCAATATCGAGCAGGTGCTCGATCTTGGCTTTGTGGGCGAGCCGGAAGACGTCGATGTGCGGGTGATCGACGCGCTGACGGGCGCCGGGCTGGTGCCGGTGGTCGCGCCGGTCGGGATGGATGCGGCCGGACAGACCTACAACATCAATGCCGATACGGTGGCAGGCGCGGTGGCGGGCGCGCTCAAGGCCGACCGTTTTCTACTGCTGACGGATGTGCCGGGCGTCAGAGGCCGGGACGGACAGGTGGTGCCCGAGATGTCGGTGGCACAGGCGGAAGCCGCCATTGCCGACCATACAATCACCGGCGGAATGATTCCGAAGATCGAGACCTGTATCGCGGCCGTGAAGCAAGGGGTCAAGGCCGTGACGATCATGGACGGGCGCGTGCCCCATGCCTGCCTGCTCGAACTCTTCACCAAAGGCGGTGTCGGCACCATCATCCGCGCCTGAGAAAAACGGAGGCCGGAAAATCGATTGCCGGCTTTCAATAAAGTTCGTCGGCGGCCGTCAACTCCAATGCGGCAAACGAAGAGAGGCCGTTCTTTTCATTTATTGTCCACAGCCGGCGCGGGGTTCCGAAAACGGAGAAAAGTCTTTTTGCTTCTTTTTCTTCAGAAAAAGAAGTCTTCTTCCTTCTGGCCCTTTATGAAAGCGCATAACACTTTCCAGAACGTGTTCCGTTTGACGGACCAGGCGCGAGCCTTGTTCTGCCGAGCGTATTTGCGCGCTCGGATCGCTCTGTGATCCGCTCTGGAGCGGGATGCGTCGGCTTCCGCTCACGCATCCCGCTTCAGCCATTTGTTTTCTCGCGTGATTCAGACCTTCGGTGAGTCCACCTCCGGTCACCACACTCTAGGCGGTGCGGGCGAACAGGAGCGTGCGGGCGGTGATATTGATCACCAGCACTACGAGCACGACGAGAAAGGCGGCGGCGAAGGCGAGCGCGTGGGCGCTGGCGAAAGGCTGGTTGATGAAGCTCCAGATCACATAGGTGAGGTAGCCGATCGGCTCGTGCGTGAGCTTGCCGTTCCAGACATAGTTGGACCAGCCGGCGGTATAGATTAGCGGAGCCGTCTCGCCGACCGAGATCGCAAGTGCCAGCAGGGCGCCGGTGAGCACGCCCGGCAGTGCCGGGGGCAGAACGATACGAAAGATGACTTTGCGCTCGGACGCGCCGAGCGCATAGCCCGCTTCGCGCAGAGAGAGCGGAACCTGGCGCAGCGAGAGCTCGGTGAGGCGGGCCATGTAGGGCACCACCATCAACGCCAGCGTGATCGCGCCGGCGAGGGCGGAGAACTGCCAGCCGAGGCCGATGATCATGGTGATATAGGAGAAATAGCCAAGCACGATCGAGGGGATGCCGGTGAGCACGTCGGAGAGGAAGCGCACGATCGCGCCGAAGCTGCCGCTGCCGAATTCCGAGAGATAGATGCCACCGCCGACGCCGATCGGAACGCCGATGATCAGCGCGCCGCCGGACAGGACGAAGGTGCCGACAATCGCGTTGAGCAGGCCGCCGCTGATGCCGTTGGTGACGGTGGTGAAAAGCGGGATCGAGATCGCGGAAATGCCGCGCACTGCGACGAGAAGAAGAATATCGATGAGCGGTGCCGCGACGAGAAGGAAGGCGAAGATCGAAAGCGCCCAGCCGATGCGCGTGCGGATGCGGCGCCCCCGGAGGAGGGGGAACTCAAGCGCGGCTTCCGAGACCGACATGCAGACCTCTCGTGATCAGACGCGCGATCACATTGACGATGACGGTGATGATGAAGAGCACGAGTGCGATCTCAGCGAGCGAGCGGACGGCCATGCCAGTTGGGTCCTGCTCGGCACTGTCGAGCTGCGAGACGATGAAGGAGGCCATGGTGCTGATAGGGCTGGTGATCGTTCCTGGAAGGTAATTGATCGCGCCGCCGCTCACCATCAGCACCGCCATGGTTTCACCGAGCGCGCGACCGAGACCGAGGATGATCGCGCCGACGATGCTGCCGCGCACCATCGGCAGCATGGCGCGAACCGCCACCTCGAACTTCATCGCGCCGAGCGCGTAGGCCGCTTCCTTGTCCGGACGCGGCACCTGAAGGAGTGCGGAATAGATCGTGGCGGTGATGATCGGCACCACCATGAGGGTGAGCACGAGCGAGGAGGAGAGCAAACCGAAACCGGTGGGCGAGCCGCCGGCGAAGAAGGGGATGAACCCGAGCACGCTGTTGAGCACGGGCGCAATGTCATGGGCGATCAAGGGCACGAGTACTGCCACGCCCCAGAGCCCGTAGACAACGCTCGGCACGACCGCAAGGAGCTCAACCATGAGGGAGAGCGTGGGGCGAAGGCGGGGCGGCGCGCCTTCGGCGAGAAAGATAGCGACACCGAGACTGACGGGAACGGCGATCAGGAGCGCGATCGCGGAGGTCGCGAGGGTGCCGACAATGAAGACGAGGATGCCATATTGCGCGCCGATCGGAACCTGAACGCCGCGCCGGGTCACCGGATCGGCATAGAGATTGCCGAGATTCCAGGTCTCACGGAACAGAAAGCCGATTCCGTTGAAATGGATCGCCGGCCACGAATAGATCGCAAGGAACAGCACAACGGCAACCAGCATGCCGGGAATGATCCCAGCGAGGCCGATAAGGCCGATGCGGAAAGGACTCGTACGCAAGAAACTCTTATCCCATTTTGCGAACGATTTTAGCCGAAGGGAGGCGGCAAAGGAAACGGCGCCGGCGCATGCTGCACGCCGGCGCCATTGGTTGCGGGTTACTGGATCTTCGCGATCTGCGCCTTGGAGAGTGCCGCAATCTTCTCCGGCAGCGGCAGGAAACGCACGGCACCAAGGAATTCCGGCGCATTTCCGCCCGCCGGATCGACCGCCCAGGTGAGGAAGTCACGCACCGCCGCGGCGATGTCGGAACTGGCCTGCTTGGCGTTCACGATCGCGTATTCATAATTGATGATCGGATAGGAGTTCTCTCCGGGCGCGAAAATCAGGCTGATGCGCTCATCGGGCGGGGTCTTGCCCTCGAGCGCGGCGGCTGCCGCGCCGACGGTGGTCGGGTTCGGCAGCACGAAATTGCCGGCACGATTTTGCAGCAGTGCCGTGCCGAGGCCGGCCTTGGCGATCTGTTCGTGGAAGCTCACGCCAATATAGGCAATGGAGCCGGCGGTTTGCCCACAGGCCTGCACCATGCCCGGATTGCCGATAGCGCCGATGCCGCCCTGCACAGACGGCCAGGAAATGGTGGTGCCGTAGCCAACATTGTCTGCCCATTCCGGGGTCGAAAAAGCGAGATACTGGGTGAAGATGAAGGTATCGCCGCTGCCATCGGTGCGGTGGATGGGGGTGATCCCGTGATTGGGAAGATTGACGCCAGGATTGATCTTGGCGATTGCCGGGTCGTTCCAATGCGTGATCTTGCCGCTGTAGATACCGGCGAGAATGGGGCCGGAGAGCTTGAGATTGGTATTATTGAGGCCGGGCACGTTGTAGTTCACGGTCTGCGCCGAAATGGCGAGAGGAATGTTGAGGATTCCCGGATTCTTCTTCAATTGCGCAGTGCTCATATAGGCATCGGAGGCGCCGATCTGCGCGACGCCCGAAATCGCCTGGGCGATGCCGGTGCCGCTGCCGGTCCCCTGGGTCGTGATGCGCACGCCAGGATGCATGGCGGTGTATTTCGGCACCCAAAGATTGAAGAGCGGATAGAGCAGGGTCGAGCCGGTCTCAAGCAGCGTGACTTCCGCCGCGGCGGCCCGATGGGGCGCAAGCGAGAGCAGGCCGAAGCTGGTGCCGCCAAGGGTGCCAAGAAGAAATGTACGGCGAAGCAACGTCTCGCGCGATTGCGTCTGCATTAGGTGCCTCCGATGCGGGGTGGTACAGGTTGGAAGAGGGCGCCGCTTCCGCCCTCTCGGGCGCCCGGCCCTCGGGCTATCAGGTTCCGGGGTCAGGCACGTGACAGTTGGATGACAGAACGATGATGATCCCTTCGGGCCGGGGGGTGTTCGCGGGGATGGCGTTGAGGGGGGATCGTCACCGCCGCGTTGACAGAGGAACGGGCAGCCACGCATCGTCCGCCGCCCCGCGCCCGGCCCGCGCCCGGTTTGGGTGTCGAGGAGAACGGGCCGAGGAGTGGGATGTGATGCCAGCGCAGGAGCTGCGCGCGCCGATCGAGGCGCTGTGGGAAAAACGCGAGACGCTTTCCGCCGGCACGGCGGGAGAGGCACGGACGACGATCCTGGCCGTGCTCGATGCGCTCGATTCGGGCCAACTCCGCGTCGCTGAGCCGACCCCCGAAGGCTGGGTGGTGCATGAGTGGCTCAAGAAGGCGGTGCTGATGTCCTTCCGCATCAACGACGCGGCGCCGATTCCGGGGGCGGGGGGCGCCCCGGCCTATGACAAGGTGCCGATGAAGTTCGCTGGCTGGGGGGCGAACCACTTCGCCGCGGCCGGATTTCGGGCGGTGCCGGGAGCGATCGTGCGCCATTCCGCCCATATTGCGCCCGGGGTCGTCCTGATGCCCTGCTTTGTCAATGTCGGCGCCCGGGTCGAGAGCGGCACGATGATCGATACCTGGGCGACCGTGGGGAGCTGCGCGCAGGTCGGGCGCAACTGCCATATCAGCGGCGGCGTCGGGCTCGGCGGCGTGCTCGAGCCCCTGCAGGCGAGCCCGGTGATCATCGAGGATGATTGCTTTATCGGCGCGCGTTCAGAAGTGGCCGAGGGCGTGGTGGTGGAACGGGGCAGCGTGCTTTCGATGGGCGTCTTCCTCGGGGCCTCGACCAGGATCATCGATCGGGCGAGCGGAGAGGTGTTCACCGGCCGCGTGCCGGCTTATTCGGTGGTCGTGCCGGGCAGCTTGCCGGGCAAGCCCTTGCCGGACGGAACGCCAGGCCCGGCGCTTGCCTGCGCGGTGATCGTCAAGCGGGTGGATGCGCGAACGCGGGCGAAAACCTCGATCAACGAGCTGCTCCGCGCGTGAGTGAGGCCGATTCGCTGCTTCTAGATCCTTTGCCCCTCGCTCAGGCGCTGATCCGCTGCGCCTCGGTCACGCCGGCAGATGCGGGCGCGCAGGATGTGCTTGCGGAGGTGCTGAGCGGGCTCGGCTTCCGGGTGGTTCCACTTCGCTTCGGCGAGGTCCGGAATCTCTATGCGCGCATCGGCGAAACCGCGCCGCATTTCTGCTTCGCCGGGCACACCGACGTGGTGCCGCCGGGTCCCGGCTGGCGCTTCGATCCTTTCGGCGGAGAGGTCGCGGGCGAAATCCTCTACGGCCGTGGCGCCTGCGACATGAAAGGCGCGATCGCATCCTTCGTCGCCGCGGCGGCGGCGCACCTGACTGCCGGCGGGGAGAGAGGCTCGATCAGCCTCCTCATCACCGGCGATGAGGAGGGGGCGGCCCGCGACGGCACTGTGAAAGTGCTCGAATGGATGGAGCAAAAGGGAGAAATTCCCGATTTCTGCCTGGTCGGCGAGCCGACCAACCCGGCGCGGCTCGGCGAAGTGGTGAAGATCGGACGGCGCGGCAGCCTCAATGCGGCGATCACGGTGCACGGGATTCAGGGCCATGTTGCCTATCCGGAACGGGCAGACAATCCAGTGCATCGGCTGGTGGCGGCGCTGGCGGCGCTGATCTCGGTGCCGCTCGATGCCGGAAACGCCTGGTTCGCGCCTTCGGGGCTTGAAGTCACCAGCATTGATGTCGGCAATCCGGCGAGCAACGTCATTCCCGCGACGGCGCGTGCCGCGCTCAATATCCGGTTCAACGACCTTCATCGCGGCGCCGACCTCGGTTCCTGGCTCCGCACGGTGATGGCGCGCTACGCCGAGCGGAGCGAGGTCGTGGTGACGATCAGCGGCGAGGCCTTCCTTACTCAGCCGGGGCCGGATGTGGAGAAGCTTGCCGCTGCGATCGAGGCGGTGAGCGGCATTGCGCCCCGGCTCGACACCGGTGGCGGGACGTCGGACGCGCGCTTCATCGCGCGCTATTGCCCGGTGGCGGAGTTTGGCCTGGTCGGGGCCAGCATGCACCAGGTGGATGAGCATGTGCCGGTTTCCGAGCTGGCCGCGCTGACGCGCATCTATCGTTCCGTACTGGGCGCCTTCCTGGGCGCCTTCCCCGGATGAGTGGTCGCCAGCCGCCCCGCAGCGGGTTCCAGACCGTCGTGCTCGGCATCGCCCTGATCGCCCGCGGGCGTCCGGAGGGGCTCACCCATTTCGGCGACACGCCGCAATCCTTCCTCGCCAGCCTCGCGCCGCTGGTCGCGTTTCCGCTGGTGGGGGCGGCGCTGCTCGCGCTGAACGGCGCGGTGCATGCCGGAATGGTGAGCTTTCTCGAAACACTCTCGGTCCTGCTGGCGCAGCCGGTGATCTCTGAGCTGCTGGCGGCGGCCTGGGGCCGGGAGAAGCTCTGGCTGCGCTATGCCACGGCCTTCAACTGGTGCCAGTGGGTGATCCCGGTTCTGGGCAGCCTGTTGATTGTGATCATTGGCGTTCTGGTCACCCTGGGCATGCCGTCAGGCTGGGGAATGCCAGCCCTCCTCGGCGCGCTCGGCGGCTACGGGCTCTGGCTGCAATGGTTCCTTGCCAAGCATGGGCTTGCACTCGGCGGCTGGCGTGCCGGCATCCTTGTGCTGCTCGTCAATCTCGGAACCGCCGCCCTTCTGCTCGGCCCTCATTTCCTGCTTGGCTGGGCATAGGGTGCCGAACAATTCGTTCCGGTAGACTACGGAAATGAGCGAGAGGCCGGCGGCTGGCGCGGTGGGGCCGGCAAGCCGGCGGTCACGCGCAGCGAGCACGGCAGCCATATGCCCGGGCGCCCATCGCCCTTCACCGACGAGCTTGAGCGAGCCCGCGATATTGCGCACCTGATGATAGAGGAAGCTCCGCGCCTCGGCGGTGATGACGATCATCTCGCCATATCGTTGCACCTCCAGGCGTGCGAGCGTGCGGAGTGCGCTCTTCGCCTGGCAGCCGGCGGCGCGGAAGGATGAGAAATCGTGCCGGCCGATGAGCGCGCGCGCGGCTTCCGCCATCGCCGCCGCATCGAGCGGCTGCGGTACATGCCAGACCCGCCCAGCGGCAAGCGCGGGGGGCGCTGGACGGTTGAGGATGCGATAGCGATAGAGGCGGCGGATCGCCGAAAAGCGCGGGTTCCAGCCGGGCGGGGCGGGAGCGGCGCGGAGCACGGCGATCGGCTGCGGGCGGAGATGGTCGTTGAGCGCAGCCGCGATCTTTTCGAGGGGGAAATCCCTCTCCAATCGCAGCTCGACGACCTGCCCCTCGGCATGCACGCCGGCATCGGTTCGCCCGGCGACGGTGGTGGAGACCATCCCACGGGCGAGCTTCGCCGCCGCCGCTTCCAGCGCTTCCTGCACCGAGGGGCCGCCCGCCTGGCGCTGCCAGCCGCGGAAGGGCGTGCCGTCATATTCGATCAAAAGGGCGTAGGTGGCGGTCATTTGCGGTGGCCACGGAGGAACGCAGCTCCGTCCATCACTTTGCCGCCGGGCGGCTGGACCAGGAGCAGGCGAAGCGCCCCCTCGCAGCAGGCAATGGTGAGTGCATCGTCCAGCAGTGCGCCGGGGGGACCGCTGCCGGGCACGACGCATGCTTTCCGCACCTTGAGCCGCATCCCATTGAACGCGCAGAACGTGCCGGGCCAGGGATCGAACGCGCGCACCTTGCGCGCGAGGATGGCGGCTGGGGTCCACCAATCGAGCCGTGCATCCTCATGGGTGAGGCGCGGCGCATAGCAGGCCTGTGCCTCCGCTTGCGGGCGGGGCCTGGGACTCTCGGCGAGCGCGCGGACGATGAGGCGGGCGCCGACCTCGGCCAGAGTTGTGGTGAGTGTGCCGCCGGTGGCGTCGGGCGGGATCGGCACTGGCTCGGCGAGCAGCATCGGGCCGGTATCGAGCCCTTCGTCCATCTGCATGATGGTCACGCCGGTTTCTGTATCGCCGGCCAGGATCGCCGCCTGAATGGGTGCCGCGCCGCGCCAGCGCGGCAGCAGGCTGGCGTGGATGTTGAGGCAGCCGCGACGGGGCAGCGCGAGCATTTCCTTTGGCAGGATGAGACCGTAGGCCGCCACCACCGCCGCATCGAGATCGAGCGCGGCAAAATCATCCCATTCCTTGGGATTGCGGCGCAGCTTCTCTGGGGTGCGGAGCAGAAGCCCGTGCGCGGCGGCGAACTGCGCAACCGGCGCCGGCTGGAGCCGATGGCCACGGCCAGCGGGGCGCGGCGGCGGCGCATAGACTGCCGCGACCTCGTGCCCCGCCTTGAGCAGGGCGGCAAGGGACGGCACCGCGAAATCGGGGCTGCCCATGAAGGCGAGGCGCATCACGCCCGCCCTGTCACGGCCTTTTCGTCACTGCCACGCCCGCGCCCAGGGGAAGGTGATGGCGAGCGTAATGAGGAACGCGATGGCGGGGGCGTTTCCTGGTTCTGGCGACGCTCCTTGGCGAGGCGGCGCAGGATCATGTTGCGCTTGAGCGCCGAAAGATGGTCGATGAACAGAACGCCGTTGAGATGATCGATCTCGTGCTGGAGGCAGGCGGCGAGCAGCCCCTCTGCCTCCATCTCATGACGCGCGCCGGCCGGGTCCTCGTAGCGGACCTTGACCCGCGCCGGCCGGCTCACCTCCGCATACTGGCCGGGGAGTGAAAGGCAGCCCTCCTCACGGGTGGCAAGCTCGGTGCTTGTCCCGATGATCTCGGGGTTGATGAGCACGAGGGGGGCGGGCTTATCGTCCGGCATCAGGTCGATCACTGTGACGGCAAGATCCACCCCCACCTGCGGCGCGGCGAGTCCGATCCCCGGGGCACGGTACATGGTGGCGAACATGCGCGGCAGCAGCGCGCGCACCGTCTCGGCGTCGGCGGGACCGACGCGACGGGTCTTCGTTTTCAGGATTCGTGCCGGTGCGATGACGATCGGCAGGATTTCCGCTGCGGCCTCAGCCATGCAGCGGATGTAGCGGCGGCCTCGGCAGCAATCAATCCGCCCGCGCCGGCGGGCTGCATTCCTGATCGGGCGCCCTTGCGCGACAGGCTTGAAAGGACGCGCCGGCTGCCAACATGGCTTGGTGTCGGGATGCCTAGATGGGTCCCGATGGCTGCTTCGCTCGGAAGGAGGAGGCTCTTGGCGATGAGTTCCAGGCTTTTCGGATCGCCTCTGTTCCTCGGCTTCGACCATCTCGAGCAGATGCTCGAACGGGCTTCGAAGACGGCGGCGGATGGCTATCCCCCTTATAACATTGAACAGACGGGCCCGAACGCACTCCGCATCACGCTCGCGGTCGCCGGGTTCACGATGGACGACTTGCAGATTACTGAAGAGGACAACCAGCTCGTCATTCGCGGCCGCCAGGCCGAGGAGGGGCAGGGGCGCATCTTCCTCCATCGGGGCATTGCGGCGCGGCAGTTCCAGCGCGCCTTTGTGCTTGCGGAGGGGATCACGGTGAAGGGCGCGTGGCTCGATAACGGGCTTCTGCATATCGACCTCCTGCGGCCCGAACCCGAAGTGCGCGTGCGCAGCATCCCGATCAGCACCGGCGCGAAAGCCGGCGGCGCGGAGGGCAGTACGGCCGGCAAGCCGACAGCGAAGCCCCAGGTCGGCAAGCCAGAGGTCGCCCGGATCGTGCAGGAAGAGACCACGGCCGAGCGCGGCTGACGCTTGGCCCCGCAGAAAACGCCGTGTGGCACTGCTCTTGCAGGGAAATACGAGGGTGGCGCGCGGACAAGGAGAAGGAACGATGAATATCGGCAATGGTGATGAGATGGGCGGAGCTCCCACGATCCCCGCCCCGGTGGATATCCGGCACCTATCCGAGGGACAGCTTGCCGCGCTCGGGGTTGCCGAGATTGCCTACCTCAAGCCCGTGGTGGTGAACGGGGTGCCGGCCTTTGCAATCCACGCAGCGGATGGCACGGCGATGGCGCTCGCAGGGGATGCCGAAGTGGCCATGGCGGCGATCCGCCAGCACGGCATGGAGCCCGTTCGGGTTCACTGAACGCAACTGAGCGGAGCGGGCTGGGCCGGCGCCGTCCGGGCTTGCCTGGCTGACGGGGAGGGCGGCGAACGCTATAAGCAGGCGCCGGGTCCCCGTAGCTCAGCTGGATAGAGCACAGGATTCCTAATCCTGGGGCCGTGGGTTCGAATCCCGCCGGGGACGCCACGTCTGAACAGAATCGGGCACCGATCCTGCGGCGGCTTCTGCGGCGGCCGGCAGGGCACCGGTTGGACCAGGCTCCATGCGCAAGGCCGTTCAGGCAGCCGTGAAGACGAGGAACTGCTCACGGTTGCCGGTGATGAAGTCCCAGTCGTATTGCACGCCGAGCCCCGGCCCTTGCGGCACCGCGACCGTGCCGTCCGGGGCCAGCGCCTCCGGCTGGTCGGAGTAGCCGCAGGCATAGACGGGCGGCACGACGTTGGGCATGTCGGGGCCGATCAGCGCCATCTCGTAGAAATGCGTGTTGGGAGTCGCCGCCATCACGGCGCGGTGCGCCGGGCCGCAGGCATGATACTGCATGTCCAGGCCGAGCGCCTGGCAGAACGCGGCAATCTTCATCGCGCCGGTGATGCCCATGTCGTATTCGGGATCGGCGTGCATCATGTCGCCGCCGCCGGCGAGGAGGAACGCGGCCTTGCTCTCGATGCCGCGCACATGCTCGCAGACCAGCAGCGGCGTGCGCAGCCGCTCGCGCAGACGCTTATGGGCGTCCGGCGCAATCCCGGAATCGCGGTACGGGTCCTCGTACCAGAAGAACTGCGCTTCGTCGCAGGCGCGGCCGACCGCGAGCGCGTCCATCCAGGTGCGCAACTCGCAGGCCGGGTCGAGCATCAGCGGATAATCTTCCCCTACCGCGCGGCGGACGGCGCGGATCGTGGCGATCTCGCGGGCCACGTTGCCGTCGTGCCAGCCATGGATCTTGAAGCCGGCGAATCCTTGCTTGCGGCAACTGGCAGCGTATTCGGCGAAGGCTTCCGGCGCGTGCAGCCCGCCCGGCTCGTCCTGGCCGTGATAGCTGCTGGCATAGGCCGAAAGGCGCGTGCGGAAGCCGCCGAGCAGCGCCGCCACCGAGACGCCGCGGCGCCGCCCGGCGAGATCCCACAAGGCGATGTCGAGCGGCCCGTGCCCCATGTGATCGTAGGCGCGCACTTCGCGCTTCAGATCCTGCCAGATCGCCTCGCGGGCATCCGGGTCGCGTCCGAGCAAGTGCGGCGCGAGCATCGCCGCTTGCGCGAAGGCGGATGCCGTGCCGACCCAGTGCGTGACATATTCGCCGCGCGCGCCGTCGCGGGTTTCGATCCGCACCGCCCAGCGCCGCGCCGACAGCTTGCCGCCACGCTCGGCGATGATGTTGCCGACGCCGGCCGCGCCATGCGCGGGCAGGCCGAGGCCAGGCACCTCGAAGCGGAACATCGACAGTTCGACGCGCGCAATGGTGTCCATGCCTTCCCTCTGTTCGGCCTCCCTAACCGACCTCCGGGACCGGCACAAAGCCGGCGCGCAACACCTCGCGCGACCGCTCAATATGGGCGCGCATCATCGCCGCTGCCTGCTCCGGGTCGCGTCCGGCAATGGCCTCGGCGATCCGCACGTGCTCGCCGCGCGCCACTTGCCAATCCGTCACGCCCCTGTTCCGGTAGAGAAACGCCAGCCGGTGGTGGCTGTGCAGGTGGTGTACGGCGTCCGCCAGGAACCTGTTGCCCCCTGCGCGTGCGATGCCTTCGTGGAACGCCGTATCGGCACCAAGGAACGGTGCATAGCCGGCCGAGCTTCCCTGTCCGGCCGATGCGCCCATCTGGGCAATCGTCTCCCGCAGCGACAGGATTTCCGCCTGCGTCGCGGCTTCAGCGGCGAACGCGGCGGCCAGCGGCTCGAGCGCGAGCCGCATCACATAGAGCTGCTCAAAGCCCGCGCGGTCGAGCACGTCGGCCACGTGCAGCCGGCCGTTTTCCTCGCGCACAACCAGCCCGTCGCCCTCCAGCCGCGCCATCGCCTCCCGGATCGGCGTCTGCGACACGCCGAGCGTCTGGGCCAGAAGGTCGATCGCGATATGCGCGCGCGGCGGAATTTCCTGATCAAGGATCATTGCCTTGACCGCGTCGTAAGCGCGCGCGGCAAGCGCGCTCCGGGTGAGGGCGCGGGAGACAGGCAGCGCAGGACCCGCAGCCAAGCGTCGTGTGGCCTTGACTCCATCCATGCCTTCCCGTCTATAGGATATAGGATATAGGATCAAGCGCGGGTTGACTGCAGGGACGACGGTCACCGCAGGAGGGAGGCGCAGCGTGGCGAGCGGAGCCATCAGCCGCATCACCGCGGATGCGGTTCGCAAAGCGGCCGCACTGGCGGGCGAGGGCCGCGTCTATGACCTGGGCCTCGAAATCAACGAGCGCATGCCACAGAATCCGGATTTCGTCCGATTCTCGCTCGCCTTCACCACGACCCCGGAAGGCACCGGCGCCACCTCGCCCTTCCAGTATTGCGCCGAGGTCATCACTGGGGCGCTGCACACCTCGACCCATATCGACGCCCTGGTCCACGTGCAGGCGGAGGGGCGGATCCACGGCGGCGCCCTGGCGCGCGAGGCGCGTGGGGACCGCGGCTGGCGCGAACAGGGCATGGAAACCGTACCGCCGATCGTCGGCCGCGCCGTGCTGCTCGACATAGCGCGCCTGCGCGGCGCCGACATCCTGCCCGATGGCTACGAGGTCACAATCGCCGACCTGCGCGATGCATTACAGGCGAGCGGGCGCGCTCTCGCGGCCGGTGACATCGTCCTGGTCCGCACCGGCAAGATACGCCAATTCTACGCCGATCCGGCGGCCTTCCAGGCCGCCGAGCCAGGCGTGGGGCGGGAGGCGGCACTCTGGCTGCACGATGAGGGCATGGCCGTGCTCGGCACCGACACCACCGGGACCGAGCCACTGCCCTTCGCCGACCCCGCCCAGACCACGCATCGCGCGATGCTGGTGGAGCGCGGCGTGCACCTCATCGAGAACCTCGACCTGGAAGCCCCCGCCCGCGACCAAGTCAGCGCCGGCCTGTTCGTTGCCCTGCCGCTCAAGATCACCGGCGCCACCGGCTCCTGGGTGCGGCCAGTCCTGATCGTATGACGGCGCCAGCGGAGAGGACGAGCGCAGAGGTTCCAGCGCCCGGCGAGCCGCGGCGCTGGCGCTCCTGGCTTGCCTTCGAGGAACGCGGCATCGCCGCGGCCACCCTGCTGTTCTTCGTCGTCGGTGCGGTCAGCAGCCCGTATTTCCTGACGCTCGACAATCTGACCGGCATCCTGCAGAGCCTGACCTTCCTCGGCTTCCTGGCGATCGGCGTCGGGTTGACGCTGATGGCGGGGGAGATCGATATCTCGGTCGGCTCGGTGTTCGGCTTGGCCGCCGTCGTGACCGCCCTCTCGCTGCATCGCGGCAGCTCGCTCGCGCTCGCGATTGCCGAGGGGCTTGGCACCGGACTCGCCTGCGGCTTTGCCAACGGTGCGGTCGCCGAACTGATCCGCGTGCCAGCCGTGGTGGTCACGCTGGCCACGCTTGGCGTATACCGCGCGCTCGCGCTCGTCCTTGCCGGCGGTTCGCCGGTGACAGGGATGCCGCCGTTGCCCGGCTTTTTCGATACGTTCGGCCAGGGCACCGTGGCGGATGTTTCCGTCATCACGCTGCTGTTCCTGGGGCTCGCGCTCGTGGCCGAGCTCGTCCTGCGGCGCACGGCCTTCGGGTTCCGCCTGCTCGCGATCGGCAGCAACCCGCTCGCCGCCCATCTCGTCGGCTTCCACGTCGGCCGGACGCGGCTGGTTCTGCTGGTTCTCTCCGGTTTCATGGCGGCACTCTCCGGCGTGTGCTCGGTGGCCTACCTGCATACGGCAGGGCCGACCGCAGGCACCGGGTACGAGCTGTCCGTGCTTGCGGCGGTTATCATTGGCGGCGTGCAGCTCACCGGCGGGCGCGGCTCGGTCCTCGGCATCCTGCTCGGGCTTGCGGTGATCGGCATCATCCAGAACCTGATCGTCCTCTGGGGCATCCCGCCGAGCTGGACGCAGGGCGTCTCCGGCATGGTGCTGATCGCCTCGATGGCGCTCACGTGGTTTTCGCGCCGCGGCGAGACCGGCGCACCGAACCGATCAGCGGGTTCATAACGGCATAGCAACATCAAGGGAGGAGAGAACCATGCTGCCATTCGATCGTCGCGGTTTCCTGCGCGGCAGCGCCGCGGGGGCGGCGGCAGGCTTCCTGGGCGCGAGCGCCCGCCAGGCGCGGGCGGCGGCCACACCGCCCTGGGCCGCCTGGGTGCGGTCCTACATGAAGAAGCCAATCAAGCTCGCGATGACCTGCTACAACACGACGAATCCCTACTTCACGCCGACCAAGATCGGAGCGCAGGATGCCGGGGCGCAGGTCGATGTCGAGGTGCAGTGGACCGGCGTGCCCGACGGCAACACCGTCGCGCAGATCGCGCAATTCCGCCAGCTCGTCGCCACCGGCTTCCAGGGGATCGCGGTGATTCCGCTGGAGGCCGATGCCTGGATTGCACCGATCAAGCATGCGATGGAGCAGGGCGTCGTGGTGGTCTGCGCCAACAGCGACTCTCCCAAGAGCGGCCGTGAGCTGTTCTTTGGCCAGGACCTTGTCGGCGCGGCCGTGGTGCAGGGCCAGATGCTGGCGAAGCTGGCCGGCGGCAAGGGCACGGTCGCGATGACCAACTGTGCGCCCGGCCTGCTCGCGCTCGATCAGCGCATCGAGGGCGCGAAAAAGGGTGTGACGGCGGGCGGCCTTGAAGTGGTCGGCGTTTTCAATACCAACCCGAGCGACATGGCGAGCGAGCGCGCCACGATCCGTGACATCGCGCAAAGCCATCCGGATCTGACCGCTATGATGCCACTCTGTGGGCCGGACACCGCTGCTGCCGGACTCGTCAAGCAAGAGATGAAGGCGCACTGGCCGATCGTCGGCACCGATCTCATGTACCAGACGCTGGAAATGATTCGCGACGGGGTGGTCGACGGCACCGTGGGACAGGAACCATACCTGCAGGGCTACCTGCCGATCATGTATCTCTATCAGCGGATCGCCCTGAACGGCCCGCGGCTCGATCTGCCGGGCGGCAATTATTTCATGGCAAACGAGATCGTCACGAAGGAGAACGTAGCGGAATACCTGGAGCGGGAGAAGCGATTCCGCGGATGACCCCGGACGCCATTGCTGCGCACGGCGTCGGCAAGCGCTATGGCGGGGTGGTGGCTCTGCGCGCCGTCTCGCTCGCGCTTCGGGCCGGCGAGGTGATGGCCCTTCTCGGGGCCAACGGGGCCGGAAAATCGACGCTGATCGGCGTTCTCTCCGGTGCCGTGGCGCCCGATGAGGGGCATGTCGAAGTGGCAGGGCGTGTTCTGCCAAGCGGCGACGTGGCGGCGGCGCGGCGGGCCGGTGTGTCGGTGGTCCACCAGGAACTGATGCTGTTTCCCGATCGCAGCGTGGTTGAGAACGTGACCGCGACAGCGCTGCCGCTACGCTGGACCGGCCTGCTCGACAGACGGCGCCAGCGTGCCGCCGCGGCTGCCACGCTTGCGCGCCTCGGGCTGCACGTTCCGCTCGATGCGCCCGTCGTTGGGCTGTCGCTCGCCCAGCGCCAGCTTGTTGAGATCGGCCGGGCGCTATTCACCGGCGGGCGCGTGCTGATCCTCGACGAGCCGACGTCGGCGCTATCGCTGCGGGAGACGGAGGCGCTGCTTTCGATCATCCGTTCGCTTGCGGCCGAAGGCACGGCGGTCCTGTTCGTTTCGCATCGTCTCGACGAGGCGGCCAGCATCGCCGATCGGATCACCGTCCTGCGTGATGGCCAAGTGGCCGGCACTTGGCAGCGCGGGGCGATCGATGTCGCGGGAATGGCGCGGGCCATGGTTGGCGACGTCTCGGTCCCGGTCGCGTCCGGCACGCGCGCGCCCGGCCAGCCCGTGCTGGAGGCGCGGGAGCTTCGCGGTCCAGGGCTGGGGCCGATCTCGCTGTCCGTGCGGGCGGGCGACATCGTCGGTCTCGTGGGACTGGAGGGATCGGGCATCGACACGCTGCTGCGTGGCCTGGGCGGTGCGGCGCCGCTGCAGGGCGAGATCACGGTCAACGGGCGCCCAGTACGGCTGCGGCATCCGGCCGACGCGCTGCGGGCCGGACTGGTCTATATGCCGCCCGACCGCAAGCTGGAGGGATTGTGGCTGGACCGCTCGCCGGTCTGGAACATCGCCACGGCTCCGCTGCGCCGCTGCGCCGCCTGGCGCTGGCCCGGCGCGGGACAGCTCGGGCGCCTCGCGCGCGAGCGGATGGCGCAGGTCGGCGTGCGGCTGAGCGGGGCCCATATGCCCGTCCGCCGTCTGTCCGGTGGCAACCAGCAGCGGGTGCTGTTCGCCCGCTCGCTGGAACAGAAGCCCGCCATCCTCTTGCTCAGCGATCCCACGCGCGGCGTCGACGTGCGGGCCAAGAGCGAAATCCACCGGCTGATCGAAGCCCTTGCGGCGGACGGCATTGCCGTCTGCCTGAGCTGTTCCGGCGTCGATGAGGTGCTCGCCCTTGCCCGGCGAATCGTCTGCATGCGCGCCGGGCGCATCGTGGCCGACGGGCCGCGGGAAGAATTCGATGAGGCGCGGGCGCTTGCGCTCGTCTCCTCGGCGGTGAATCGCGCCGAGGCTCCTGCCGCTGCCTGAGGGAGCGAGGATTCGGTCGATACCTGGCCTTCGATAAAGCATCAGAATGAAGGAGGAGGCTTCTTTTTCTGAAGAACAAGAAGCAAAAAGACTTTTCTCTGTTTTCCGGATCAGGCGCCGGCTGCGGACGATGAATGAAGGGCTGAAAGTTCTTTGGTTCTTTCTCTCAAGAAAGAACGATTTTTCTCCTTCGCCTACCGCATTCTGTTTGCCGCCCCTTCCACGCACGTGAACCGTTTGCGGAGGCTCGGCCAGATGACATACATTCTGATACCGGTCCCGGGTAAAGTTATTATGATGCAACCTATTCCCCGGCGGCACACCCCCAGATGGCTGGCCTTTGCGGCCACCTGCATAGGTATGCTCACCCTCCTTGCGCTTCCGTGGCCAGCCCGGGCTGGGGTCTGGATCGGCTTCGGGGTGCCCTTCTTCGTTGCCCCGTGGCCGTATTACCCGCCCCCGCCCCCGCCGGTCTATGTCTATCCGGCGCCGGCCTATCCGCCGCCCCCGGCCTACTACGCCCCACCGCCGCCCGCGGGGTATGCCCCCGACCAGCCCGGATCACCGTCCGCAGCGCCCGCGCAGTCCTGCTATGCGGGCGCCAATGTATGCCCGATGGAGACCGCGGTGCCGCCCGGGGCTGCCTGCTACTGCACGGACCCCAACGGGGTTCGCATCTGGGGAAATGCCAATTAGATCAATAGGATTTGTTATGCTTTGATGTCTCCCCTCGATGGGGGGAGGTGCGATCATTCACCATCCTGCCTGGTCAGGCCTCTCGCGCCCTGGATGCTCCGAGACGGAACAAGCGCGCGTGGATCTTGCAGGATTCAGAATGGCCGGTCGCCCTTGATCGTGATGCGGAAGCCGGATCGAGTCTGGGGAAAATAGTCCCACACCGCGAGATGCTGGACCGCGCGATTGTCCCAGAACGCGACGGAATGCGGGCGCCAGCGGAAACGCACCTGAAAATCCGGCTTCGTGCTATGCGCGAAGAGAAAGTGGAGAACCGCACGGCTTTCGTCTTCCGGAAGCTCATTGATGCGAATGGTGAACCAGGCATTGACGAAGAGCATCTTGCGCCCCGTCACAGGATGGGTGCGGACCACCGGATGCACTGCGTTCGGATAGATCTTTCCAGTCTCCGGGACGCCGAGGGTGGCGTTGATCGCCCGATAGGTCGGGCCGCCGTCATGGAACGCGGTCAACCCTTCCAGATAGGTCTTCATGCGCGGAGAAAGCGCATCGTACGCCGCGGACTGACTGGCGAACAAGGTATCGCCGCCAACGGACGGCACGGTGTGGAGATAGAGGATGCTGCCGAGCGGTGGTTCCAAGTCGCAGGAAACGTCTGAGTGCCAGCGCTCACCGGCGACACGCCTGCTGTTCGCGTCAGCATGGATGGGCAGGACTTCCGGATGGCCTTCGGGGCCGGGCGTATTGGGATGAATATGCAGTTCCCCGAAGTAGCGGCCGAATGTCTTTGCGCTGTCGTAATCCAGCTTCTGGTCGCGGAAGAAGATCACTTGGTGCTCAGCGAGAGCGGAATGCAGCTCGTCGATTTCCCGATTGCTCAGTGCGCCACGAAGATCGATGCCGGCAATCTCGGCGCCGAGATGTGGTGTGAGCTTCGTGACCTGGATCGTTTCATAACCCATATCCATTGCCCTTTTCTTTGCCCGACATGTCGAAGGTTCGATGCCGGAAGCGTTCTGTTCCGGGCGCTTCCGGGCATCGGGGAGCGCGCGAGAAGCGGAGCGACGGGGACAATATCAGCATGGCTCCTCGCACCGCTTCCACATGAACAAGCCCTCCCGCGGCAGGAGGTCTGCGCGCATGAATGTCTATTCATCAGATAGAGATTTAGGCATGGCGCGGCGAGGGCCGTCAAGTGGGAGAGCGCGCCCGCAGATCCGGTCTTGAATCCGATACGGAACAAAGCCCCCATTTGGGGCGCTTTTGTCCCCGAAACGCCAGCAACCTTCGGCAATGCCGACACTGCCGCAAAAGCGACCCGCTCAGGCGGGTCCCTTTTGCGCTTTGACTCATATCCGGACGGCCTGCTGCGGGCGCCGCCCGACAGGGACGGCTCCGGCTGGACCGTCCGGCGTTGCTCAGCCCCGCCAGGCGGACCCACGTATGACGCTGCAGAAGTTGCCGCGGTGGAAATGCGGCTCCTTGTCGGCGATCACATCTGCCTTAACGTTCCCAAAGGTCGTGTCCGGCTTGTGCCGGATCCCGTCATAGAAGGCCTGGATGATGTCTTCCTTGAAGTGGGGCGTCCTCGGAAACGCTTTGACGACCGCCTCCCGCTCCTCGTCGGAATATTCCGCGTAGGTCAGGCCGAGCACATCCATCTCGACCCCCGCCGTGACAAGCGCGACCACAGGATGCATGTGCTGAGGGACGCCCGGCGTCGTGTGCAGCGCGATCGCGGTCCACACCGTATAGGCATCTTCTTCGGGGACACCGTGGCTGCGCAGAAAATCGCGGGCCGCGTGCGCGCCGTCAACCTCGAAACGTTCCTGCGCGCTGCTGTGACTCGGCATCAGGCCGATATCATGGAACATTGCTCCCGCATAGAGCAGTTCGCGGTCAAACTTCAGGCCGCGATGCACGCCGGCGAGCGCGCCGAAATGATAGACGCGGCTTGAATGGTTGAAGAGCAGCTCGGTTTCAGTGTCGCGAACAAACTCCGTTATCGCGCGCGCCAGTTTGCTGTCGGGAATGGTTGCTTCGGCAGGGACAGACATCGTCTTCACTCCTCGGGGAAAGATGCTTGATTCAAACCTAGCCCTGTGCAAATCTGTCTGCAATCGACGTGATGCGTCGATTTAGGACAAATGTGGCGCATAACGGACACCCGCCGCATGAGAGAGATCAGGACCCGAACCATTGCCATTCTCGCCATGCCGGGCGTGCAGATGCTCGACGTCTCCGGGCCGCTGGACGTTTTCGCCGAGGCGAACGCTCAAGCCGGCTCGGCCGCATACCGATCGATCGTAGTCGGATGTGTCCCGGGCGAGATCAGAAGCTCGTCAGGTGTGCGCCTTGTCCCTGATCATGTCATCGGGCGTGACCGGGACGAGCCGATCGATACCCTGCTTGTCGCCGGCCGGCCGAATGCCGCGGAACGGCCACTCGAGCCACATGTGGCCGAATGGCTCCGGAAAACCGCAGCGCGGGCGAGACGATTTGGTTCGATCTGCAGCGGTGCTTTCGCGCTGGCGGCGGCCGGCCTCCTCGATGGTTTGCGTGTGACGACGCATTGGGCGGTCGCTCAGGCGTTCGCCGCGGCCTATCCCGAGGTGACTGTTGATGAAGACGCCATCCATGTTCGTGATGGCAAGGTTCGTACATCTGCCGGCGTGACCGCTGGGCTCGATCTCGCTCTTGCCCTCATCGAGGAGGATCTTGGACGGGATATTGCGATGCGTGTCGCAAGCCAGCTCGTCATGTTCTTCAAGCGACCTGGCGGGCAGCTCCAGTTCAGCCGGAAAGGCGAAACCGTGCCAGTCGGGCGGTCCGCGCTTCAGGAAATCCAGCGTTGGGTCGCGGCGAACCCGGCGCTGGAGCACAGTATCGAGCGGCTCGCCGAACGGATGGGCGTGAGCCCGCGCCATTTTGCCCGGCTGTTTCGAGCCGAGGTTGGGATGACGCCCAAGGCGTGGGTAGAGAGTGCCCGGGTAGAAGCTGCCCGACGGATGCTCGAAGAGGGACACCTGCCTCCGAAACAGGTCGCCATACGGTGCGGTTTCGCCAATACGGATATCCTTCGCCTTGCGTTCGAACGGCGCCTCGGGATCACGCCAGCGCAATATCGCCGGCGTTTTTCCGCCACTGCGCTGTCGTAAGAATCGAATCCTTCTCTAATCATCATTACGTTGTTCGGGCGCGCGAACGTGAAGCCGCAGGAACGGCGTCAATGCGAGCATGCCGAGGGCCACAGCGAGGAGCAGGATCCAGGACGCGGAGAAGCTGCCTGTCAGATCACGCAGCGCGCCCACAGAGAGGGGCCCGGTGGCCGCGATCAGATAGGCCACCATCAATACGAACGCGGTCCAGGCGCTCGCCTCCGCCGCATCTGCGGTGTTGTCGAGCGGCAAAGTCATGCCCAGGGTGAACGCTCCCGCCATTCCGAATGCAGTCACCGGCAGATAGATGAAGGGAACAGAGTTCGGGGCCAGGACCATGACGAGCAGCCCTGCGGCGGCAAGAGCCGCAGAAAGCGCAAGCCAGCCACGGCGGTCGAGAGATTTGCTCACTGAGCCAAAGAAGGGATTGCCTGCCATGAACGCGACGGTGAAAGACGCCAGAATGAGGCCAGCACGGGTAAGCGGCACCCGCTGCTCCTGGAAGAACGGGGAAATCCATGAGATCAGGGCGTAAAAGAGGAAATTCTGGGCGCCGAAGTACAGCGCGATCAGCCATGCGGTTCGATTGCGCCAAGGAAGACGGTGCGTCCTGGACGCCTTGGTGACAGGGGCAAAGGCATGGTTGTT
>DASZQO010000271.1:0-4266 GCA_035549615.1 Acetobacteraceae bacterium | reverse complement strand
GTTGTGGCATAGCCCTGGGCCACCAGGCGGAAGGCTTCGTGGAGCAAGGCGCCCTGGAGACGGTTCATGATGAAGCCGTCGAGTTCGCGGCGCATGACGATGGGTGCCTGACCGATCGCGCTCATCAGAGCGCGTGTGCGCTCAATGATGGCGGGTTCCGTCCAGGATGCGGGCACGAGCTCGACCGCCGGAACGAGATAGGGCGGGTTGATGGGATGAGCGACGAGACAGCGATGCCGGCCGGCAAGGGATTCGGTGAAGCGAGAGGGCAGGATGGCCGAGCTCGAGCTGGCGAGCACCGCCTCCGGCGCGGCAGCTTTGTCGAGCTCCGCGAAGATGACGCGCTTGGCTTCCAGATCTTCCGGAACGTTCTCCTGCACGTGCAGAGCCCCTTCGAGCGCGGACCCGATCGTATCGGCGGCGCTGATCCGGCTGGTGACCTGCGCCGTGGTCTGGCCTGCGAGCATGGCGCGGGACTCAAGATCGCGGATGAGGTCCGCGGCAGTTCGGAGTGTTTCCTCGACCCTTCGCGGATCAGTGTCATAAAGCGCGACGCGCCGTCCGCCGCGGGCGAAAGTGATGGCCCAGGCCCGACCGATCAGGCCGGCGCCGATGATCGCGATTTTTTCCGGCATCGCCAGACTCCTGATCTGCGCTTCAGAAATTGACCCGATCCGCGCCCTTGAGGGAGAGGATTTCCCGAGCTTCGTCCGGTGTGGCAATGCCGAGACCGAGCCCCTCGACGATCTGGCGCGCGGCGCGAACCTGCTCGGCGCTGGATCGGGCGAGCTTGCCGGGGCCGATCCAGAGCGAATCCTCAAGCCCGACACGCACGTTGCCACCCATGGCAGCCGCCTCCGCCGCGATCGGGAGCTGGTTGCGCCCGGCGCCAAGGACCGACCAGCGATATTGTGTGCCGAAGAGCCTGTCCGCCGTACGCTTCATATGCATCACATCCTCCGGATGCGGGCCAATGCCGCCCAGGATCCCAAATACGGTCTGGACGAAGAGAGGCGGCTTCACCAGGCCACGCTCAAGGAAATGATGCAGGTTGTAGAGATGGCCGACATCGTAGCATTCGAACTCGAAACGAGTGCCGGCATCGCCGAGCGTGCGGAGGACGAATTCGATATCCTGGAACGTATTGCGGAAGATGAGATCGCGGGAATTCTCAAGATGCTCGCGCTCCCATTCGTGACGGAATTCCTTGAAACGGCCGAGCATCGGGAAAAGGCCGAAATTCATCGATCCCATATTGAGCGAGGCGATTTCGGGCTTGAAGGTCTCGGCCGGGCGGACACGCTCCTGCACGGTCATATACGGCGCGCCGCCGGTGGTGAGATTGATCACGGCACCCGTGCGCTGCTTGATGCGGGAGAGGAAGCGCCCGAAGGCCTCGGGCGACTGGTCGGGCTTGCCGGTTTCGGGGTTGCGCGCGTGCAGATGGACGATCGCCGCCCCCGCCTCGGCGGCCTCGATCGCGGCCTCGGCGATCTGTTCCGCCGTGACCGGAAGATAGGGCGACATGCTCGGCGTATGGATCGCGCCCGTGATCGCGCAGGTGATGATGACCTTGCGCTCTCGCGCAGATGGTTGTGCCACTGTCTTTCGTCCTCTCGCTCGAATGGATTGGCCCGAATGGATTGGCCCGAATGGACTGGCCGGCTCAGCCGGCAAAACGCGGCTCCGGCACACCGCGGATGCCAAGATCGTGGATGGCGAAGAGAGAGCCCCGCAGGACGCCATCTCCAGGGAAGCGTGGCAAGGGGGGTTTTGCCATGCTGGTGACGAAGAGAATATCGAGATTCACGCCGCCGAACATCACGCTCGTCACTTTTTTCACCGGCATCTCGATGACACGGTCGATGCTGCCGTCCGGGCGGTAGCGCACGATCTTGCCGACATAGACCTGGGCGCTCCAGACGCAGCCTTCCGCGTCCACGGTCGCGCCATCGAACCCGCCGCCATCCTTGGGCCGGGTGCAGAAGGTGCGCTTGTTGGAGACGCGGCCGGTTTTGGGGTCGTAGTCATAGGCCGAGATTTCACCGGACCAGGTGTCGGTGAAATAGAAAATGCAGCCGTCCGGGCTCCAGCAAGGGCCGTTGCTGACGATGATGCCGGAATCGATTTTTGTCACCGTGAGATCCGGGGCGAGGGAATAGAGGGCGCCATTCGGGCCATCCTCCATCGTATCCATCGAGCCCGCGACGAAGCGCCCTTCCTTGTCCACCTTTCCGTCATTGAGCCGATTGTTGGGCTTGTCCGGCTCGGGGTCATGAATGAGCGAAACCTCCCCGGTTTTGAAATCGAGCGCGTGAAAGCCACGCGCGAGCGAGACGATTGCGCCACCCTTCTTGCGCAGGCACATTGAGCCGATTTTTTGCGGCACGTCCCAGGCGCGGACTTCCCTTCCGTCCGCGGTGCAGCGGAAGACGCGGCCGTCAAAACTGTCAATCCAGTAAAGACGTTCCTCCTCGACATCCCAGAGCGGGCCTTCGCCGAGCGTGGTCTTCACATCCACGAGCACATCGATGCGCATGTCGCTCTCCTTCCTCAGCCAGCGAAGCGCGGCTCAGGCAGGCCGCGGACACCGAGCCCGTGCACCGCGAAGAGGCCGCCGGCCTCACGCTCCTGCCGCCGTCTTCCCTGATAAGGCCGCGCCATCGAGGTGACATAGAGGATATCGAGATCGGCGCCGCCAAAGCTCGCGCTGGTGATGCTGTCCACCGGCATGCCGATCAGCCGGTCGATCGTGCCGTCCGGCGCGAAGCGCACCAGCCGCCCGCCATAAACCTCGACACTCCAGACAAATCCCTCTTCATCGACTGTCGCGCCATCCGGATAGCCGCGCAGATGGGTTTCGAAATTCGCGAAAAGGCGTCGGCTCAGCAGATTTCCTGTTGCCGTATCGTATTGATAGGACCAGATGGCGCGGCGAAACGTATCGGCGAAGTAGAAAATGCGGCCGTCGGGGCTCCAGCAAGGGCCATTGCTGACGACGATGTTCTCCTCAAGCTTGGTGATGCGAAGATCGGGATCGAGACGATAGAGGCCGCCGAGCGGCTCCCGCTCCTCGTAATCCATGTAGCCCACGAGAAAGCGGCCCTGACGATCCACCTTGCCATCATTCATCCGTGTCCGGCGGATGTCGCTTTCGGGATCGGCGATCGGCCGCGCGATGCCGGTCTCGAAATCGAAGAAATGGAACCCGTTGCGCAGGGAGACGACCGCGCCGCCACCGGCGCGGAGGCACATCGAGCCGATATGTTCCGGGACTTTCCAGATTTTGTGCTCCTGGCCGCGCGCATCGATGCGATGGATCGTACATCCGTGGCTGTCGATCCAATAAAGGCGCTGCTCATTCACATCCCAGAGCGGGCCTTCGCCGAGCTCGTTCCGTGCATCGACCAGCAATTCGATTCGGAACATGGGCGCTCCCTCAGAGTGTCTCGACATTGCCGCAGACGCCGATCGACTGGCCGGAGATGTTGCGGCCGAGCGGCGAAGCGAGGAAGAGCACCATCTGCGCCACGTCCTCCGCCGTCACCATGCGGCGGAGCGAGACTTTTTCGAGATATTGCGCCTCCATCTCGGCATAGGTGAGGTTGAGCTGGGAGGCGCGGGCGCGGATGACGCCTTCGATACGTGGCCCCTTGACGATTCCCGGCAGGATGGCGTTGACGGCGATGCCAGAGGGGCCAAGCTCTTTCGCCAGACTCTGCGTGAACCCGATGACCCCCCATTTCGCCGCCGAATAGGGTGTGCGGTAGGCATAGCCGTGGCGGCCGGCGGCCGAGGACATATTGATGATGGCGCCTTGGGCATTTTGCTTGAGAAGAGGCACGGCGCGGCGTGCGCAGAGGAACTGGCCCGTGAGGTCGATATCGATGCAGCGACGCCATTCCGCCGGCGCGATCTCCTCAACCGCGCCGGTGGGTCCGGCGATGCCGGCATTGTTCACCAGGACATCGAGCCCGCCGAGGGCGCTTGCTGCCTCATCGAACAGCCGGTCCACCTGGGCTTCGTCGGAAACGTCGGCGAGCGTCGTGCCGACGCCGAGATTTTGCCCGCACGCGGCGAGGGTTCGGGCATCGACATCACAGATATGGACGCGCGCGCCGGCACTCACCAGGGCCTCGACGATGGCGCGCCCGATTCCCGCTGCCCCGGCAGTGACGACGACTCTTTGACCCTCGGCACTCAGTCCCACCATGGTCTCTCCTTCCGTCAGGCGCTTCGTTCGCGCAGCGCGACGACGGCGCTGAG
>DASZQO010000270.1:0-1840 GCA_035549615.1 Acetobacteraceae bacterium | reverse complement strand
ATGTTGCTCCCTTCGCGTGCTATCGCTGCCCCTATGGCCATGAGACGGATGAGGACGGGCACCCCTTCCTCGCGCGCTGCCACACTGCCTGCGCGGAGATGCTCGCCTATGTGCTCGCGCGGGAGGGCGATGTCGCCGCCGTGATCGCCGAACCCGCACGCGCAGTGCCCTATGTGCCGCCACCCGGCTATTGGGAGAAAGTGCGCGCGGCCTGCGATCGGCATGGCGCGCTCCTCATCTTCGATGAGATCCCGACCGGGCTCGGCAAGACCGGCCGGATGTTCGCCTGCGAGCATGACGGTGTGGTGCCGGACATCCTCGTGCTCGGGAAGGCGCTGGGGGGCGGCATGCTGCCGATCGCCGCGGTGATTGCGCGGCCGGAGCTCGATGTCGGGGCCGAATGGGCGTTTGGACATTACACGCACGAAAAAAACCCGATCACCACGCGCGCGGCGCTGACCACGATCGAGATCATCGAGGATGAGCAGCTCGTTTTGAACGCCGAGCGGATCGGCGAGATCGCGCTCACCCGCATGGCGGAGATGAAGCGCCGCCTGCCGGCGATCGGCGATGTGCGCGGCCGGGGCCTGCTGCTCGGCATTGAGCTCGTGCAGAGCCGCGCGGAGAAACGGCCCGATGCCGCGCTTGCCGAGACCGTGCTCTACCGCGCGCTTGACGCCGGGCTCTCCTTCAAGACGACCATGGGCAATGTGCTGACGCTCACGCCACCCTTGATCACCACGGAAGCCCAAATGCTGCGCGCGCTTGATATTGTTGAGGAAGCAATCGCGCTCGGGAGGGAGAAAGATTGATTTTTGACAAAGGACCGGGGGGCGGAACCTTTCCAGTCCATTCATTTCGAAAAAGGATTGGGGGCCGGGGCTGGACGATATTATGAATCCAACCGGCGGTTGTCTTCTTGTCCGAGACTCAATAGCCAACTTGGGAACAAACCGGCTGTTCAGGGGCGGGGGCGCATGGTCCGCTTTGCGGGGCAAAGCAGACATAGGCCCATTGGAGACAGGAAAGCGCCGACTCCGATCGGGCGGCGATGATGAGAATGGGGCCGAAGCAGTCGTTCCCGGCCATTCCTTTGAACGGCAGCGATCCTGCCAACTTCGCGCACACGCCAACTTCGCACACCGGATTGGCAGCGGGCCCGCACCTTGCCGATGAGCAAGGCTGGCTGACCGCGGAGTGCGCGCTTCCAGCCATTGATCGATTGAAGTTTCATTCGGCTCCGAAGTTTAACCCCGGTGTGAGGCAGATTTCACCAATCGCGGCTGTAAGCGCTGCTTCGGCTTGAGACCGCCTCGAGCCTCTGTTCCGGGCAGCCACCTCAATCAACCCACAGGGCACTGCTATCGTCCCTTCAGATCCGCCGCAACCGACCATCATGCCCCGCTTTGTGAAGGGCTCGCGGCGATCGCGGCGGAGGCTGCCGCGGACGTGGTTGGTAGTGATCGATATGAGCAGGGTCGATTCGATCGACCATACCGGGGTGACGATTCTGCATGCGGGCATAGGCGCGCTTCGGGAGCGCGCGATCGATGTCGCGCGGTGACGACTCGAGGCGGAGCGGGCGCAACGCTCGGTGGCGATGATGGGGCGACGCGACCGGACGGACGGGCGCGGATCTTCCACTCCGCGAAGGAGACCGCGCAGGCGTTGCGTCAGCAGGGAAGTATGGAATAAAATTTCCTAGTTATATCCTGCTTTTTCATGCGCCAGAGTTGCCGCGAGATGAGTGCGGTTCTCACAGCCGGTCTTCGCCAGCACGTGCAGCAAATGCGTCTTTACGGTCGGCAGGCTGATATCGAGGCGACTTGCGATCTCGGCA
>DASZQO010000269.1:0-5384 GCA_035549615.1 Acetobacteraceae bacterium | reverse complement strand
GACGAAGCGGAACCGCAGCGCGATATTGAGCGTGCGCTCATAGAAGCGCAGCATGCCCGTGAATATGCCCTCGACGAAGTTGTAGAATCTGCCATGGCTGTGGGCTTCCGCGCTGAGGAAGCGGGATGCCATCATCGGCGTCAGCGTGAGCGAGACCATCGCCGAGATGACAATCGTCAGCGAGACGCAGACGGCGAACTCCCAGAACAGGCGGCCGACGATGCCGCCCATCATCAGCAGGGGAATGAACACGGCGATCAGCGAGAAGCTGATCGAGACGATCGTGAAGCCGATCTCGCCCGCGCCCTTGATCGCGGCATCGATGGGCCCCATGCCCTCCTCGATGTGGCGGAATATGTTTTCCAGCATCACGATCGCATCATCGACGACGAAGCCGACCGCGATGGTCAACCCCATCAGCGACAGATTATCGAGGCTGAACCCGCAGAGATACATCGCCCCGAGCGTGCCGACCAGGGCGACCGGGATCGTCACGCTCGGGATGATGGTTGCCCAGAGATTTCTGAGGAACAGAAAGATCACCGCCACCACCAGGGCGATCGCCAGCATCAGCGTGAACTCGACATCATTGACCGAGGCGCGGATGGTGAGCGTCCGGTCGGAAACCACGGAAACCTTGATGTCGCGCGGGATATCCTGCTCGAGAGACGGCAGCTTCGCCTTCACGCCATCGGCGGTGGTGATGACATTGGCGGAGGGCTGCTTGAAAATCAGCAGGATTATGGAAGGCTTGCCGTTGGTCCAGGCGGCGAGCTCATCGTTCTGCGGGCCGCTCACCGCGCGTCCGATATCCCGGATCCGGATCGGCGCCCCATTGCGATAGCCGATGATGACGTTGTTATAGGCGTTCGCCACGGTCAGCTGGTCATTGGCATAGATCGTGTAGGATTGCTGCGGCCCGTCGATGCTGCCCTTGGGGTTGTCCACCGTCGTCTGGGAAAGGACATTGCGCACATCCTCCAGGGTGAGCCCCATGGAGGAGAGCTTCGCCGGATCGACCTGGACGCGGATCGCAGGAGTCTGCTGGCCGACCACCAGCACCTGGCCCACGCCGGGAAGCTGGGAAAGCTGCTGCTCGAAGAGATTCTCCGCGTACTCGTCCACCTCGGTGATCGGCACCTGGTCGGATTGCATCGCAAGTATAAGGATCGGCGCGTCCGACGGGTTCACCTCGCGAAAGGTGGGCGGGCTCGGCATGGCCTTCGGCAGCGAACCCTGCGCGGCATTGATCGCCTCCAGCACCAGCGTTGCCGCGGTGCTGATATTTGTGTTGAGACCGAATTGAAGCGTGATCTCGCTGGTGCCGGTGACGCTGACCGAGCTCATCTGCGTCAGCCCGGGCAGCATCTGCCCGAACTCGGTCTCGAGAGGCGTTGCCACCGTCGAAGCCATCGTCGCCGGGCTGGCGCCGGGATATTGCGCGGTGACGTTGAGCGTCGGGAACTCGACATTGGGCAGCGGTGCCACCGGCAGCATCGGAAAGGCGACGAGGCCGGCAAGGAAGATGCCCGCGGTCAGGAGCGAGGTCGCGACCGGCCGGCGGATGAAGGGGGTCGAAATGCTCATTGCGGACTCCTCTCACCCTTCGCCTGTTCGGCGCACGATTGCCTTCGGCATGTTCGCTGCCGCCGCGCCCTGTGGGCGGAGACGTGACAGGCCAGCCTCGGCAGAACTAATCCCGCGCGGTGCGGCTTGCGGCCGTCGCCGCGGCGAAGCTCGCTGCGACCCGCACGCCCGGAACCAGCCGCGACTGGCCGGCGACGACAACATCGTCACCCGCCTGCAGCCCTTTGGTGACGACGGCTCGGCCGGCTTCCTGCAGACTGACGTCAACCGGCTGTTGCGACACCGTATCATCCGGTCCGATGGTATAGACGTAGAGACCGTCCGGCCCGTGCTGGATCGCTGGAACCGGAACCGTGACCACCTGGTGCAGGGTGTCGATCAGCAGCCAGGCATTCACGAATTCGCCCGGCCAGAGCTTATCCGTGTCGTTTGTGAAGGTGGCCTTGAGTCCGATGGTGCCGGTCGCGGTATCGATCGCGTTGTTGGGGGTGAGCAGCGTTCCCCTGGCAAGCTCCGTCGTCCCGTCGCTGCTATAGGCAAACACCGTGAGCGGGCCTTTCGCCATCGCCTGCTGGATGCGCGGCAGGTCGGCCTCCGGCAGGGTGAACACGAGGGAGATCGGCTTGTCCTCGGTGATCGTCAGGATATTGGTCTCGGCCGAAGCCTCGATCAGATTGCCCACATCCGTCTGATAGAAGCCGACTCGGCCGGCGATCGGCGCACGGATCGTGCAGAAATCAAGATTGATGCGGGCCGCCTCGATCGCCGCCGCATCGGCGTCGGTGGCGGCAATCAGCTTGTTGACCATCGCCTGCTGGTCATCGACCTGCTGCACGGAGGCAAAACTGCGCGCCTCCAGGTTCTGAAAACGGGCGAGATCGAGCCGCGCGCTGCCAAGCTCGGCCATATCCTCGGCGCGCTGGGCGATGGCCTGGTCCAGAATCGCCTTGTAGGGCCGTGGGTCGATCTCGGCGACGATCTGGCCCTGCCGAACCTCCTCGCCCTCCTTCACGGGAAGGGCGATTAACGTGCCGTTCACCTGGGCGCGGATCCTCACGATATTGAAGGCCTGAACCGTGCCGAGGCCACGCAGATAGACCGGAACATCCGTGAGCTCCGCCTTGACGGCGGTGACCGGAACGGCCGGCGGCGCGCTCGCTGCGGGGCCGGGCGTGGAAGCGTGAACCGAACGATGGGTCCGGAGCAGCCAGCCTCCCGCCGCGGCGGCTACGAGGATCAGGACCAGAAGGGGCAAGCGAAATTTTCTCTTGGCCAAGGAACCGGCTCTCCTCCTGCTCGGCCTGGACACGTCGCGCGCTGACACCGGCTCGGCCCGCGAAACAGGCCGAAGCCTTGCAAGACGCATCCTCATCCTTCTGAATTGCGCCCCATAAATAGAGATAATGCATGTAACAAGGAAGTGATATGAAAGTAACTTTGTGCAACGCACGAGATTGGGGCGCCAGATTGGGGCGCCAGATTGGGGCGCGTAAGTCGCCGCGTCGGGCCGCTTGAATCCAGCTCCGCCCGCCGCCAGGCTTCCGTTCATGGCCGAGCCTGTTCTGCCGCCCTTCGCTGCCCTTCGCGCCTTTCACGCCGCCGCCCGGCATGGGCGGTTTCGGGATGCGGCCGAGAGCCTCGGGGTGACGGAATCTGCTATCAGCCACCAGGTGCGCCGGCTTGAGGATTTCCTGCGCACCCCGCTTTTTGACCGCTCCGGTCCCGGCGCGGCGCTCACCGTCGAGGGAAGACGCTTTCTCGCGCAGATCGACCCGGCGATCCGCCAGCTCCAGGAAGCGACCGAGGCGATGATCCGCCCGCGCGGGCGGGCTCTGCTGCGGCTGACCGTGCCGCCCTCGCTCGCCGCGACCTGGCTCATCCCCCATCTCGGCGCTTTCGAACGCGAATGCCCCGGCGTCGAGCTCGCGCTGGTGGCCACCACGCGTGTGCTCGATCTCCGGCGCGATCAGGTCGATCTCGCGATCCGCCATGGCAAGGGCGCCTGGCCTGGCATCGATGCCACCTTCCTCCTTGGGGAGACGGCGCTGCCGGTGGCCGCCCCCGGCTATCTCGCGCTCGCGCCGGACGAGCCTCCGCTCGCCGCGCTGCGGCGGGCCCGCCTCATCGTCAATGCCCGCTTCCCGAATGAATGGGAGGAATGGGCCCGCGCTCGCGGCCTTGCGCCGCCGCCGCTCGAAGGGGCGATCGCGCTCGACGGACTCGAGCAGGCGCTCCAGGTCGCCGAAAGCGGCCACGGGCTTGCGATCGGCCGGCGCCCCCTGGTCGATGACCGTCTCGCCCGGGGCACGCTGGTCGCTCCCTTCGGCTCCGGCGATCCCACCGGCGCCGCCTACTATCTCTGCCGGCCGTCCGGCATCGCTCCGGGTGCCATGGTGCGGCGCCTCATGGACTGGCTGCGTGTCCGTGCCGCCAGCACGTCATCGCCAGGACTTGAATGATATTCACGTCAGCCTGAAGCGAACTCGCTCGCGCAATGCCCGCGGCGGGACCAGTCTCTCGCGCAATGCCACCCCGTCTTCAGGAGGCGACCGTGTCCCAGGCTGTTCTCGATATCGCCCCGGCCGCCAAGGATGTGCGTGCCGCGCTCACCTTCATCACGCCGCAGGCGGCCAAGCCCGTCTTCGAAAGCGCGGCCTATACCGGCGGCGCGCCGCGGGTCCTCTTCGCGACCGAGCGCCATGCCGTTGCGATCCACGACATGCGCCCCATCGCCGCTCACGTCTCGCTCGATCGCGAGGGATTCGCGCTGCGCCGCTCGCCGACCGCGGTCGCCGACCTCTATGACGACAAGGCGGTGAGGGAGGCTTACTACCCCGAGATCGAGGCGCTGCTGCGCACCACGATGGGGGCGCGACGGGTTGTCATCTTCGATGCCACGCGCCGCTCCGATGACGGCGGCGGTGCCGCCAACCAGGATGGCCTGCGCGGTCCGGCAAGCCGGGTCCATGTCGATTACACCGAGAAGAGCGGCCCGCAGCGCGTGCGGGATTTCTTCGGCGCCGAGGAGGCGGCGCGTCTGTTCGCCACCGGCACGCGAATCGTCCAGGTCAATGTCTGGCGGCCGATCCGCGGCCCGGTGCAGCGCTCGCCCCTCGCCCTTGCCGATGCCACAAGCATCCGCCCCGCGGACCTGATCGCGACGGACCAGATTTTCCCCGATCGGATCGGGGAGATCTACCACCTCGCCTACCATCCCGCGCAGCGCTGGTATTACGTACCCGAAATGGAACGTGACGAGGTGCTGCTGATCAAGGGCTGGGACAGCCTCGCCGACGGCCGCGCCCGCTTCACCCCGCACGGCGCCTTCGCGCTGCCGGACACGCCGCGGGCGGCCGCCCCGCGCGAGAGCATCGAGGTGCGCACGCTGGTGGTGATCGAACGCTGAAGGCCGGTCCCGCTGCCGCCCTGGCCCCGTCCTCGCATCGGCCATAGCATCGGCCGAAAGCAGGGAAGGGACCAGGGATGCGTTCGGGGCTGTTCATGATGCCGCTCCATCCGCCGCAGCGGCCGCTTGCCGAGACGGTGCGCGAGGATGCTGACAAGATCGTGCTCGCCGAGCAGCTCGGCATGGATGAGGTCTGGGTCGGCGAGCATTTCTCCGCCGGCTCCGAGCCGGTCGCCTCGCCGCTGATGTTCCTCGCCTCGCTGCTGCCGCGCACGCGGCGCATCCGCTTCGGCACCGGCGTGATCGGGCTCGGCTATCACCATCCGGCGATGGTCGCGGCCGAGATCGCGCAATTCGATCACATGAGCCAGGGCCGGCTCATCCTCGGCAT
>DASZQO010000268.1:0-9096 GCA_035549615.1 Acetobacteraceae bacterium | reverse complement strand
GGATGCCTGGTACACCTCCCCGCCCGAACGGTTCCTGGGGCCAGGGCGAAATCCAGACGATTACGAGCAGGTGAACGACATTGTCGATGTCTGGTTCGAGTCCGGTTCGACCCATGCCTTCGTGCTGGAGGCACGGGGGCTTCCCTGGCCAGCGGATCTCTATCTCGAAGGGTCGGACCAGCATCGCGGCTGGTTTCATTCCTCGCTGCTCGAAGCGGTCGGCACGCGCGGGCGCGCGCCGTTCAAGGCCGTGCTGACACACGGCTTCGTGCTGGATGAGGAAGGGCGGAAGATGTCGAAATCGCTCGGCAATGTCATCGCACCGCAGGAGGTCTGCAACGAGTTTGGCGCCGATATCCTTCGCCTCTGGGTGATGAACTCGGACACTGGAGAGGATTTGCGCATCGGTCCTGAAATCCTGAAGCAGCAGGCTGAGCTTTATCGGCGCCTGCGCAACACGCTGCGCTGGATTCTCGGCAGCCTCGCCGGCTTCTCGGAGGAGGAGCGTGTGCCGATCGCGGCGATGCCGGAGCTTGAACGCTTCGTTCTGCACCGTCTCACCGAGCTCGAAGCCGCCCTTCGCGGCGCCGTCGCCTCGCATGACTGGAACGGCGTCTATCCGGCCATTCACGCTTTCTGCGCGACCGATCTCTCGGCCTTCTATTTCGACATCCGCAAGGACACGCTCTATTGCGACCGGCCGGACCACCCAAGCCGCCGGGCCGCGCGCACGGTGCTCGATATGCTCCATCGCACGCTCACGACCTGGCTCGCCCCGGTGCTCGTCTTCACCGCCGAGGAGGCCTGGACCGCCCGCTTCGGCGAGGGGGCAAGCGTGCATCTCGAAGATTTCGCGACCCTGCCCGCTTCCGCGTCCGACCCCGGGCTTGCGCAACGTTTCGCGCGCATCCGGGAGATCAGGCGCGTGGCGACCGGCGCGCTGGAGCGCGCGCGCGCGGCGGGGGCCATCGGCACGTCCTTGCAGGCCGCGCTCACCCTCCATCTCACCGCGCCGGAGGATCGTGCGCTTCTGAGCGCCGAGCGCTGGGCCGAGCTTGCGATCGTCTCTTCGCTCGTGGTTTCCGCGGATCCAGCCCCCGATGAAGCCTTCCGCCTGCCCGATGTGCCCGGTGCCGCGGTCGGCTTCCTGCCGGCGCCGGGCATGAAATGCGCCCGCTGCTGGCGGGTGCTGCCGGAGGTGGGCGAAAATCCGAAACATCCCGCGCTTTGCCGCCGCTGCGCGGATGCCGTCGATTCGGGCCTCGTCTGCCGGGCGGCGGCGTGAAGCAACCGCGGCTTTTCCGTCTCGGCATCGCCGTGGCGCTGGCGGTGCTGGTCGCCGACCAGGCGAGCAAATGGTGGGTGCTCGAAGGGCTCCACCTCGGCGAACGCGGGCCGCTCGTGCTGCTGCCGGTGCTTGATTTCCGGCTGGTTCGCAACACCGGCATCACCTTCGGGCTGCTCAACCAGTCCTCGGGTGTCGGGCCGCTTCTGCTGGCGCTGGTGGCGCTCATGGTCGTCTGCGGGCTCGGCGTCTGGCTTTCGCGCGCCGAACGGCCGCTCGTCGCCTGCTCGATCGGGGCGATCGCCGGGGGAGCGATCGGCAATGTGGCCGACCGCTTGCGGCTCGGATGGGTGGTGGATTTCATCCAGGCGCACGCCTTCGGCTGGTCGTGGTATGTCTTCAACGTGGCGGACGCCGCGATCGTTTGCGGCGTGGGGGCGCTCCTGCTCGACGGGATTCTGGGCGACCGGCAGCGGAACGGCCGGCCCGCCGGAATGCTCGGCACGCCGGACGGGGAGAAGGGCCGATGATGGATTTGCCGCGGCGCGCGGCCCGAACAATGGCTGGACGGATGGGGAGACGTTTCGGATTCTTCGCAGCGCTCCCTCTGCTCGCGTTGCTCGCCGCTTGCAGCAGCCAGAACGTGATGAGCTCGCTCGATCTCGAGCCGCCGGTGCCGAACGCATTCCTGGTGACCACCCAGCCGCCGCTCGTGATCCCGCCCAATCTCAACAACATCCCTCCGCCGCAGCCAGGCGCGCCGCGGCCGCAAGACGTGTCGCCCACCCTGCGCGCCGAGGAGACGCTGGTGCCGCAGGTCGCGCTCAGCGGCACGGCCGGCCCCGACAGCGCCGGACAGCAGGCGCTGGTGGCCGCCGCCGGCCCGCCGCCACCCGCCAATCTGCAGCAGGAAATCGCGCGACAGGCTCAGCAGGATCGCCCCGGCCAGGGTGTGATGTCCTGGCTGCTGTTCTGGCAGACCACGCCCCCGCCCGGCATCGTGGTCGATCCGGCCCGTGAGGAGAGACGGCTGCAGGAGAATGCCGCCCTCGGCCGGCCGGTCACTTATGGCCAGACACCGATCATCCAGCCCAAGACCCCCAGCCTGTTCTGAAATAAGTCTTTTCTAAATTCGCCCCAACAGCAGGGCGAGCGCGAGCGCGAGCCCGACTTCCCGGTTGGCCTTGAAGAGGGCGAGGCAGCGCGCGGGATCGTCGATATCGAGCAGCAGGACCTGGCGGGCGAGCAGCGCCGCCGGCAATGCCAGGCCGACCAGATACCAGGCCGAGAGGTGAGCGAAGCTGCCCGCCAGCGCGAGAAGCGCCAGCATCAAGGCGTAGCAGAGTGCGAGGAAGGGCCGCGTGCACCGGCCGAACAGCAGGGCGGTGGACCCGATGCCGAGGAGTGCATCGTCCTCCCGGTCCTGATGGGCGTAGATTGTGTCGTAGCCGAGGATCCAGGCGATCGTGGCGGCATAGAGCGCGAGCGTCGCGCCATTCACTCTGCCCGAGGCGGCGGCGTAGCCGAGCGGCGCCCCCCAGCCGAAGGTGAAGCCGAGCACGACCTGCGGCCAGGAGGTGACCCGCTTGGCCAGCGGATAGAGCCCGACAAGGACGAGCGAGCCGACGCCAAGCATCTGAGCGAGCGGATCGAGCGCGAGCAGGATGGCGAGCCCGATGGCAAGAAGCAGGACGAGAAAGAATGCCGCCTCGCGAAGCGAAAGCGCGCCCGAGGCAAGCGGGCGGGCGGCCGTGCGGGTGACACGCCGGTCGAGATCGCGGTCCCACATATCGTTCACGACGCAGCCGGCGGCGCGCATCACCACCGATCCGGCGGCGAAGAGGAGGATAAGCACGAGGGACCGCTCCGCCGGCGCGCGCGCAAGCAGGATGCCGGCGAGGCCGGGCAGGAAGAGAAGCCATGCGCCGATCGGGCGGTCGAGCCGTGCCAGCAGCACATAGGGCTGCCAGGCCCGGGGCAGCCGCGCCACCCAGCCGCCGGCGGCGATATCGGTATGCTCGCTCATCGGGCTAATCTCTCTCCCGCCATGCGCGGGTCAATCCGGCTTTTCGTCAGTGTTCCCCTCGCGCCCGGCGAGGCCCCCCTGCTCGATCCGGCCCAGGCGCACTATCTGGGGGTGGTGATGCGCCGGCGCACGGGGGACGAGGTGGTGCTGTTCAACGGAAGCGACGGCGAGTTTTTGGCGCGGATCGATGCGCTTTCCGCCCGGGGTGGCCAGCTCGTCGTCGAACGCCGGCTTCGCCCCCAAAGTGCCGAGCCTGGCCCCTGGCTTGCGTTCGCGCTCATCAAGCGCGCGGCCGTTGAATTCCTGGTTCAGAAGGCCACCGAGCTCGGCGCCGAGCGGCTGCTGCCCTTCCGCGCCGACCGTTCGGTGGCGGTGCTGCCCAGCCCTGCGCGGCTTGTCGCCATCGCGACCGAGGCGGCGGAGCAGTCCGAACGGATGACCCGCCCCGAGATCGCTCCGCCCGGGGCGCTTGCCGATCTGCTCGCTGCCTGGCCGGCCGACCGCCCGCTCTTCGCGGCGATCGAACGGCGGGCGGCACCGCCGCTGCGCCCATCCGGCAGGCAAGCCGGCCTGCTGGTCGGCCCCGAAGGCGGCTTCACGGACCGGGAGCTTGACCTCCTCGCGCGCAGCCCCTTTGTTCGCGCCGTCTCTCTCGGCCCGCGCATCCTGCGCGCGGAGACCGCGGCGATCGCCGGGCTCGCGCTTCTCGCCGCGCCGACCGGCCAAGCCACGGTCTGAGCGGCAAGCTGCATTTCCGAAAGTCTGGTCCACAAGCCTGACCCGAAAATCTGGCCCGAAAATCTGGAAGGACGATGTCGAATCCCGGAGACGCCGATACTACGCCGATCCTCTCGACGGCTCAGCTTGCAGAATATATCGAAGCCGGCTGCAAGCCGCCGGGCGCGTTCCGCATCGGCACCGAGCATGAGAAATTCGGCTTCCGCTGGGCAGATTTTTCACCCCCGCCCTATGAGCCCGGCGGCATTCGTGCCGTGCTCGAAAGGCTTGCGGCCGAGGCGGGCGCAAAACCGATCCTCGATCACGGCGTGCCGATCGGGCTCAAGCTTGCGGAAGGAGAGATCTCCCTTGAGCCGGGCGGCCAGTTCGAGCTTTCGGGCGCGCCGGTCGAAACGTTGCACGAGACGAACACGGAGCTCACGGCGCATTTCGCCACCCTCGACAAGGTTGCCGCGCCGCTCGGAATCGGGTTCGCACCGCTCGGCTTTCATCCGCTCGCGACGCGCGAAGCGATGCCCTGGATGCCCAAGAGCCGCTACGCGATCATGCGCGCCTATATGCCGAAGGTGGGCCGCCGCGGGCTCGATATGATGCTCCGCACCTGCACTGTGCAGGCCAATCTCGACTATGCCTCGGAAGCGGATATGGTGCGGAAGCTGCGGGTCTGCCTCTGCCTCCAGCCGCTGGCGAGCGCGCTCTTCGCCAATTCGCCTTTCTCCGAGGGCAGGCCGAACGGTTTTCTCTCCCTCCGCGCCGAGATCTGGCGTGACACTGATCCTGACCGCACCGGCATTCCGGCGGTTTTTTTCGAATCGGGCTTCGGCTTTGAGCGCTATGTCGAATGGCTGCTCGACGTGCCCATGTATTTCATCCGTCGGCAAGGGGCCTATCGTGACCTCGCGGGGCGGAGTTTTCGCGATTTCATGGCCGGGCGCCTGCCCGAGGCGAAAGGCGAGAGGCCCACGCTTGGCGATTTCGCCGACCATATGACCACCGTCTTCACCGATGTGCGGCTGAAGCGCTTTCTCGAAATGCGCGGCGCGGACGCGTCGAGCCCGGCGCTCATGCTCGCGCAGTCCGCCCTATGGGTCGGCTTGCTTTACGATCCGGCCGCGCTCGCCGCCGCCGCCGCGCTGATCGCCCGCCATCCATGGCAGGAATTTGCGGCGCTGCGCGACCAGGTGCCGAGGCTGGCGCTCGCGGCGCCATGGCAGGGCGGGACATTGCGCGATCTCGCCCGCGAAGTGGTGGCCATCGCCGCGGACGGCCTTGCCGCGCGCGCGCGGCGAAACAGCGCCGGCGAGGACGAACGCATCTATCTCGTGCCGTTGCAGGAAATCGCCGCGGGGGCGCCAACCGCGGCCGAACGGTGGCTCGAACGCTTTCAGGGCCCATGGGGCGGCGATGTCCGCCCGATCTTCAAGGAAGCGAAGGTTTGAGAAGGCGGCGATGGGCCAGGGCCGTGAGAGGCTGGCCGTGGGGGGCTGGCCCTGGGGGCTGGCCCCGGGACCGCGCGGCCAGAGTTTGAGGATTTTTGGGGCACCTTTCACAACCTGCCCTCAAGAGCGTTGAAGTGGAGGAGCGAACATGCGCGGGCGGCGAAGGCAGGATGGATGTCGGTGGATATTGGCCGGGGCGCGCGAAGGAAAGGATGAGCGTTCCTTCCCTTTCCAGAAGGAACAGGCTTCCAGAGCCTGACAGCCGAGATCGTCACGCTCCGGTCTGAGCGGCGGCGAGCTTGCGCAGAAGATCGCTTACCGTTTCGGATACGGTCCGTTCGAGCGGGACGACCAGCGCATGTTCGTCCGCACCTGGCGGCTCCAGCGTCTCGAACTGGCTGCGCAGCAGGGAAGCGGGCATATAGCGGTGCTTGCGTCGGCTGATCCGCTCGCCGATCAGCCGTTCGTCCCCTTCCAGATAGACGAGCGTCACGCCCTTGCGATCGCCCACCGTGATGCGGCGATAGGCGCGCTTGAGATCCGAGCAGGTGATGATGCCCGGCTCATTGGCGGCAAGACGCGCGTCGATCCATCGGGCGACCGCTTCCAGCCAGGGTTTCCGATCCTCGTCGTTCAAAGGATGGCCGGCGCGCATCTTCTCGACATTGGCCGGCGGATGCAGATCATCCCCTTCCTGGAAAACCCAGCCAAGCAGGCGGTGCAATTCCTGCGCGACGGTCGTCTTGCCGGCGCCGGAGACACCCATCAGCACCAGCACCGTCTTGCCCACGCGCTGCGCGGCTTCCGCCGCCGCGGCGATGGCCGAATCCTCCCGGCTCCCTTCCTCCGATGGCATTGCCGCCCGATTCCTCCCTGGCCCCTGGAGCAGGATGACTGGAAACGGAATCACCGTAGGCCTGATTTGGGTGAGAAAACAAATCGTGGGAGCCGGATATGTAAGCGGGAGCGAACGCATCCCGCTCCCGGTTGCGCAAATCCCGCCCAAAAGTCTCTTTCAAAACGGTCCCTGTCGTGTCCGGAAGCCTATGAGCAAGCAGGTGACGGAGATGAGGGCATGATGGAGGCGATCCACCGGTAACGAATTGCCCGGCGGCGGACGCGGTTGAATGTTTCGGTGGCGGCAGCGGCGGCGCTCGCGAGCCTCGTCGGTGTGCAGCCCGTCCGGAGGGCCGTGCCTGCCAATCGCGGAGAGACCGCCGGCACGCGCCCCGTGAGCCGCGCCCCATCTCGGCCGGCCGCATGCCCCGGCCGGTTCGCAGTTCGCAGCATCATCGTCGGGCGATCTCCACCCCAGCCGATGCGGGTGGGAATGGGATGCATGCCCTCAGCGCGCCCACGGCCGCGGTAGAGAATTGAATGATTTCATTAAGTTGATATGGACGCGGAGAGGCCTCTTCATGCCTCCTTCCGCTGGTCGACCATTTTTTCAATTCGACCAGCGTCATTTGGCATTCATTTATTGACAAAGGGAAAAGAACCGGGCTACTCGCTGAGTATTGGTCGGACCAATTCAGGGCGAGATGGACCACGTCCTTGCCAGGCTCACGGAGCTGATCGTCGACGTCGGCGCGCACGGCGGCTCTCGGCTTCGCCTCCCCGCCGAACGGGAACTCGCGGCCCGCCTCAGGATTCAGCGCTCAACCCTGCGCGAGCGCCTGGCGACGCTCGAACATCTCGGCATGCTGGAACGCACACAGGGGAGCGGGACCTACATCAACCTGATGAACTCCGACTTCATCAGGCTCTTTTTCGATCTGGCCCTTGCCCTCGGCTATATCGGGACCGAGGAGATGGAGGGGGCGCGCGAGTTGCTGGAACGCGAAATCGCGCGCCAGGCTGCGCGTGTCGCCTCCGAGGAAGACATCGCCGAACTGGCCGAAATCTGTCGTCGCATGGAGGGGGCCGCAACCACGGAAGCCTGCCTTGCGGCGGACTACCAGTTCCATATCAAGCTTGCCCACTCCGCACGCAATCCGGTTATCACGCTCATCATCGAGGGTCTTTCCTCCGTGCTGCGCCGTGTCCTCGCCCGGCGGCGCTACGTCGTGCGTTCGCTCCCCGATGCGGCGGCCCAACAGAACGCAACGCATATGCCCATTGTCGAAACTCTGCGCCGGCGCGATCCCGATGGCGCCATGGCCGCCATGGACGAGCATTTCCGGGTCACGAATGAGCTGCAGGCGAAGGTTCGGTCCACTTTGATGGCTTCCGAAGACAGAGTCCTGCGCAAGTCTTCCAGGGCAAGCCAGGGCGGCAAAGCACAGCCGCCCAAGAAAGTCAGAACGTCTGCGATCCGCAAACGGACGCGTCTGGGGGAGGAACCTGATGGGAACGATATCGTTCCTGCTAGAAGCCCGGTCGATCGTTAAGAGCTTCGGCCCAACCTCCGTTCTGCGCGGTGTGGATTTTCTCGTCGCCCCTGGCGAGGTCCATGCTCTCCTGGGCGGCAATGGTGCCGGAAAATCAACTCTGCTCAAGATCGTGACCGGCGACCTCCCGCACGATGGCGGAACGCTCGCCTTCGCGGGGCACGATCTGAACTCTCAGGCCGGCGCGGAGGCAAGGGCACGCTTGACCGCCGTTGTGCATCAGGAGCTTGCGCTCCTGCCGCATCTCAGCGTCGCGGAAAACATCGCCTTGCCTCGTTGCCCGCGCGGGCTCGCGTTATTCCGGCCGCGCGAGGCGCGCAGATTCGCCGCCGCGTCCCTGGCCCTCATCGATCCGTCCTTCGTCAATGACGCGATTGAAAAGAAGGTCGCGAATCTCAGCCTTCATGAACGGCAGCTCGTCGAAATTGCCCGGGCGATCGGGTCGGGCGCGCAGCTCCTTCTGCTCGACGAGCCGACCGCGAATCTCACCGCCGCCGAAGCTGAGCGACTCTTTGGCATTCTTCGCCGGCTCCTCGTCGAGCAGTCGATCGGGGTGGTCTTCGTTTCGCACCGGATGCGGGAGATCCGGCAAGTCGCGGATGTCTGCACCATCCTTCGCGACGGCGTCGCATCCGCGAATCGCATTCGCGTCGATGCCCTGACGGATGCCGAGATCATAGAGCGCATGGGCCAGCAGAGCGCGATCTCTTCGCCTCCCCCTTGTTTCCCGTCCTCGCCGTCGGCCACCGCAGCGCCGGCTCGCACCCGGAGCTTCCGCCTCGAAGGACCGGGAGTCGCGATCAACCTGACACAAGGCCGCATCGTCGGTCTCGCCGGAGGCCCCACCGGCCCCACATCCCTGATCGACACCTTAATCGGGGAAGCCCGGGGTTCGCCTTGGAAACTCATCCGCGATGGCGTGGCCCTGGCCCCCGGAAACGCTCGCAAAGCCGCCCGCATGGGCATCGGATATATCTCTGGGGACCGATCCAATAAGGGAATCATCGCGGCTCTCCCAATCGTTGACAATGTGATGGCCTCGCGCCGCGTTGTCCGGCGACGTGTCCTCGTCGGCTGGGACGAGCCGAGAGAGGCCCGGCGCGTGCTCGAAACACTCAACGCGGGCACCCTGCGGCTCTGGGCCCTGCCGGCCGTGATGAGCGGAGGTACCCAGCAGAAACTGCTGATCGCGCGCTGGCTTGGGCTGAGGCCCCAGCT
>DASZQO010000267.1:0-4888 GCA_035549615.1 Acetobacteraceae bacterium | reverse complement strand
GGGCGGCGAGCGACGATCGTGGCCCCAGAGTCCCGCGCCACCGCCGCTTCCATGCCCGTGCCCACGAGAGGCGCGTCTGCCCGGATCAATGGCACCGCCTGGCGCTGCATGTTCGAGCCCATCAGGGCCCGGTTGGCATCGTCATTCTCGAGGAAGGGAATCAGCGCCGCGGCCACCGAAACAAGCTGCTTCGGCGAGACGTCGATCGCCGTCACCTCCTGCGGCAAAACCAGGCGGAAATCGCCGTTCCGGCGCACCGAGACGAGCTCCTCGGTGAAGCGGCCCTCCTCGTCGAGGGCGGCGTCAGCCTGCGCGACGACGAGCTTCTCCTCGTCCATCGCGGAAAGATATTTCCACCCCTCCTGCACCCGGCCGTCCTTGACCAGGCGGTACGGCGTTTCGATGAAACCGTATTTGTTCACGGTCGCATAAGTGGCAAGCGAATTGATCAACCCGATATTCGGCCCTTCGGGTGTTTCGATCGGACAGATGCGCCCGTAATGCGTCGGGTGGACGTCGCGCACCTCGAAGCCCGCCCGCTCCATGCGCAGAAGCCCGATGCGATACTGATTCTCCATCAACTCGCCGACCGAGCGCACCCGGCGATTGCCGAGATTGTCGATATCGTCGATGCTGCCGCGTCCATCCTTGAGGTTGCAGAGCGTCTTGACGGTGCGGAGAATGTCGATCTTGCGGAGCACGCGCACCGAATCATCGGTCTCGAGCTCGAGCCGCTTGTTCATCTTCACGCGCCCGACCGCGGAAAGATCATAGCGGTCAGGATCGAAGAAGAGGCCGCGGAACAGGGCTTCGGCCGTTTCCGGCGTGGGCGGCTCGCCCGGCCGCATCAGCCGATAAATGTCGATCAGCGCGTCCTCGCGGTTCGTGTTCTTGTCGATGGCGAGGGTGTTGCGGATCCAGGGTCCGTTGGACTGGTCGATCGCCAGGGTCGGCAGACGGTCAAGCCCCGCTGCCTCGAGAGCGGCAAGCTTCGGCTCGGTCAGCTCCTCGCCGGCCTCCGCATAAATCTCACCCGTCTCGAGATTGACCAGATCCTCGGCCACGAACCGACCGACGATATCGGCGCGACCGACGAGCACCTCCCGGGTCTTCTCGGCGATCCGGCGCGCTGTCCGCTGGGTGAGCTTGGTGTCCGCGTCTGCGACAACCTCTCCGCTCTCCGCGTCGACCAGCGGCTCAAGCAGCTTCACGCCGCGGAACGCCTCGGGGTCGAAAGGACGCGCCCACCCCTTCGGGAGGCGCGTGAACACCACCTGCCCATAGAATTCGTTGAGGATCTCCTCGGCATCCATGCCGCGGATCTCGGCGGGGTCGAGCGTCTCACCCTTGCTCGCACGCTCCTCACGGAGCTTCTCGGTCTCCGCGCTGTCGAGGGCATAGAGCAGTGTCGTCACCGGCAGCTTGCGCTTGCGGTCGATCCGCACATAGAGCAGGTCCTTGGCGTCGAACTCGAAATCGAGCCAGGAGCCGCGATAGGGGATCACCCGCGCCGCGAATAGGTACTTTCCGGACGCGTGGGTCTTGCCCTTGTCGTGGTCGAAGAAGACACCCGGGCTGCGATGCATCTGGCTGACGATGACGCGCTCGGTGCCGTTGATGATGAAGGTGCCGTTGTCCGTCATCAGCGGCATGTCGCCCATGTAAACAGGCTGCTCCTTGATGTCGCGGATCGAGCGTGCGCCGGTATCCTCATCGACATCCCAGACGATCAGGCGGAGGATCACCTTGAGCGGCGCGGCATAGGTCATGCCCCGCTGGATGCACTCCTCGACATCGTATTTCGGCTCTTCGAGCTCGTAATAGACGAACTCGAGCCGTCCGCGGCCGGCAAAATCGTCGATCGGAAAGACGGACTTGAACACCTCCTGCAGCCCGGCATGCAGACGCGAATCCGGCGCCACGTGCATTTGCAGGAACGCCTCATAGGAGGCCCGCTGCACATCGATCAGGTTCGGCATCGGCGCGACCTCGGGGATGCGCCCGAAGCTGCGGCGGATACGCTTCTTGCCTGTGAACGATTGAAGGACCGCGCTCATACCCTGCCCTGCTGCCCTGAAAGACCCATGGGAAAATCCATGCGTCCGAAAACCGAGTCGCGCCACCGCGTGACGCCACACGCGAACGGCCAAAGGGGCGGGAATCTCACCGATTCCCGCCCGGTGATTCCGAAGCGCCGCTGGAGCGCCCCGGCAGTCCGGATCGGAGAGCTACTTGATCTCGACAGCGGCGCCCTGCTCTTCCAGCACCTTCCTGATCTTCTCCGCCTCTTCTTTGTTTACCCCTTCTTTCACCGTCTTCGGGGCGCCTTCGACCAGGTCCTTCGCCTCCTTGAGGCCAAGCCCCGTGATCGTGCGGATTTCCTTGATCACGTTGATCTTCTTATCCCCGACCTTGCTCAGGATGACGGTGAACTCGGTCTGTTCCTCAGCCGCCGGAGCCGCAGCCGCCGGAGCGGCCCCCGGGGCAGCCGCAACCGCGACCGGCGCGGCGGCCGAGACACCCCACTTCTCTTCCAACAGCTTCGTGAGCTCCGCAGCCTCCAATACTGTGAGGCCGGAGAGCTCGTCAGCCAGCTTCGCCAAGTCTGCCATGTTTGCGTGTCCCGTTAAATTAAGCGTTGACTGCTAGGTTGCAAGGGCTTCTTCGCTCCGGGCGTAGGCGCCGAAGACGCGGGCCAGGCCACCGGCCGGCGCGGACAGCACGGACGCGAGGCGCTGGGCCGGCATCCGGATCAGGCCGGCAAGCTGGGCGCGAAGGACATCGAGCGACGGGAGCTCGGCCAGGGCCTCCACCGCCTTGGCATCGAGCGACCGCGGGCCGAGAGCGCCGCCGATGACGACGAAACGCTCGTTGGTCTTGGCGAAATCGACCGCCGCCTTGGCCACGGCCACCGGATCGGGAGACCAGGCGAGGGCCGTGGGCCCCTTGAGAAGCGGCTCGATGGCAGTGAAGCGCGTGCCGGCGAGGGCGCGGCGAGCCAGCCGATTCTTCGCCACCCGGTATGTGGCGCCAGCAGAGCGCATGCGGCGACGGAGATCGGAGGCTTCAGCAACGGTCAGGCCGTTGTTGCGGGTGACAACCACCATTTCCGTGGCCGCGAACACCGCCGCAAGCGACTCGACGAAGGCTTGCTTTTCAACGCGATTCATCGACCGACTCCGAAGTGGGCAGTTTGGGCACCCAAACAGGGTGTCCGAGGCTCAATTTGATTCATGATGAGAGACTCGGCAGATCAAGATGCACGCCCGGTCCCATGGTGGAAGACAAAGCCGCCTTCCTGAGATAGGTGCCTTTTGCCCCCGCCGGCTTAGCCCTTTGAATTGCCTCAACAAAGGCGCGGATATTCTCGGCAAGCCGTTCCTCGGGGAAGCTCGCCTTGCCCACGCCAGCATGCACGATTCCGGCCTTTTCCGCGCGGAATTCGACCTGCCCACCCTTCGCCGCCGCCACGGCCTCGCGGACATCCATGGTCACGGTGCCGAGGCGGGGATTGGGCATCAGGCCGCGCGGGCCAAGGATCTTGCCGAGCCGCCCGACCAGAGCCATCAGGTCCGGCGTGGCGATGCAGCGATCGAAATTGATCTCACCCGCCTGGATCTTCTCGGCGAGATCCTCGGCGCCGACGATATCGGCGCCGGCGGCGGACGCCTCCTCGGCCTTGGGGCCGCGCGCGAAGACCGCGACGCGGACGGTGCGGCCGGTGCCATGGGGAAGGCTCACCATGCCGCGGACCATCTGGTCGGCATGGCGGGGATCAATGCCGAGATTCATGGCGAGCTCGACCGTTTCGTCGAACTTCGCCTTGGCGTTCGCCTTGACCAGGCGGATCGCTTCATCCAGCGGATAGAGGCGGCCGGCCTCGAGGCTGGCCGCCGCGGCGCGGAACCGCTTGCCGTGACGCGGCATCTCAGCCCTCCACCACCGTGAGGCCCATCGAGCGGGCGGAGCCGGCGAGCATGCGGACGGCCGCCTCGATATCGGTCGTGTTCATGTCCTGGATCTTCTGGGCGGCGATCTCACGGAGCTGGCTCACCGTCACCTTACCGATGGGAGCGGCCTTGCCGGCCGCGGCCGTGCCCTTCTCGATCTTCGCCGCCTTGAAGAGGAAATAAGAGTTGGGCGGTGTTTTCGTGACAAAGGTGAAGGTGCGGTCGGCGTACGCCGTGATGACCACGGGCACGGGCATGCCGGGCTCCATATTCTGGGTCGCGGCGTTGAATTCCTTGCAGAAGGCCATGATGTTGAGGCCGCGCTGGCCGAGCGCGGGGCCCACGGGCGGCGAGGGATTGGCCTTGCCGGCCGGAATCTGCAGCTTGATGTAGCCCGCGATCTTCTTCGCCATCCCTGGTTCCTTTCACGCCACGCGGGGCCGGCCCGCGAGCAGCGCATGCCAAGGACCGCGGTGCATGCGACCAGCCTGCCCCACCGATTTGCCCGGGGCCATCCGATCTCCCGCGTTCCAATAAGGGGCGGGGCCTTAGCCGATGCGGGGCGGAGAGTCCAGCCCTTTTCCGCCGCACCCGTCCGGACCGCCCAGTGCCTGAGCAAGAGGAGCCAGTGCGTGAGCGGGAGGAGGGAGAGCCGTCCGCGCATTGCCGGGCCGATCGCCGGGCGGCTCGGCCTAGCCGCGGCCACACTCCCGTTCCATCTGAGCCAATTTCGTCATGCCGGCCTCGTCAGCTTCAGGCGCGGGAGCCGATCCCTGATCGATGCGGCTGAATAGGCCGCGACGAATGACCTGCTCGCCAACCTGGCCGAGAATTGCGGCCGGGGCGATGTCGCTGCCTGCGGTATTCCGGCCCGGGCTCCGTTCTCATCCACCGCACCCGCAATGGCTAAGGGGGAATCGCGCCATGAAGCGCCCGCA
>DASZQO010000266.1:0-6745 GCA_035549615.1 Acetobacteraceae bacterium | reverse complement strand
AGGCCTTCGAGCAGTTCGGCGGCCCTTATGCGAACAAGCCGCCGGTCATCGCGGGCGGCGGCAGTTCCAACTTCATCCACTGGTGGGCGGAGCAGGCAAAAAAGAACGGATATAAAACAATATCGATGAACACGACGCCCGGCATCGGCGGGGCCGCGTTCTGGCTTACACTTGATATCCTCAAGGGAGCGAAGGCACCCAATTACATGATCATGCCGGTGGCAACGGTCACGGCGGCCAATCTCGCTCAATATGCCGATATGAAGCCCGGCACGATCGTGAGCCCGACCTACACCAATGCCTGGGTAAAAAAGAATCTGCTGCCCGCGAACTGAATTTCTGTGGTGTCAGCCGGCCGCAAAATGCCACCAGCCGCCGGGCCGGCCCCGGAATGGGATGATCCACCACGGGGTGATCAGGGATCGTTCCGCTCCGGTGTCCCCCCGGCGATGATCGAGTCCGCTCTCGCGCCGCAACTGGCTCATCCGGTGCTGCGTCTTGAGGGAATCAGCAAGGCCTATGGCCCGACGCGCGCCAATCAGGATCTTTCCTTTTCCGTCGCGGCCGGGGAAATCGTTGGGCTGATCGGCGCCAATGGCGCCGGCAAAAGCACGCTGATGCGAATCCTTTGCGGCATCACGCTGCCGGATGCCGGGCGGCTGGAGATCGGTGGCACCGCCATCGATCCCCGGCACTTCTCACCGGAACGGGCGCGGGAGATCGGCATTCGCATCGTGCATCAGGAACTCTCGCTCTGCGCCAGCCTGACCGTCGCCGAAAACTTCTATGTGGAGCAGCCAGGCCAAGGCGGGTTCGGCCCCGCCTGGCGCCGGCATTATGAACGGCTCGCCGAAGCAAGCCTCGCCGCGATCTTTCCGGAGAACGGCATCCATGTGCGCCGCCCTGTCGCCGCGCTGAGCCTGCCGCAGCGGCAGATGGTGGAAATCGCGCGTGCGGGGGTCGATCCCAAGCTCCGGCTCCTGATCCTGGACGAGCCGAGCTCTTCCCTCGATATGCGCCGCAGTCGCGAGCTGCAAAATTTCATCGCCGCCCGGGCCGCTGCCGGCGTAGCGGTCATCTTTATCAGCCATAAGCTCCAGGAAGTGGCCGCCGTGGCGAAGCGCGTTCTGGTCATGCGCAACGGACGGCTGGCCCTGGATGGTGAGACGGCGACGATCACGGTGCCGCAGATGATCGCGGCGATGGCCGGCGAGGTGGTTCAGGATCTCGAGCAGACGCAACCGCAGAGCGGCGTTACGGCGGGGCGTGTCCTGGCGGAGGCAGATGCCCCATGGGCTCGTTCTCCGCTTGCGCTCCATGCCGGCGAGATCATTGGGCTCGCGGGGCTCGAAGGCAGTGGCCAGCGGGAATTCCTGCGCGCGCTGCAGCGCGCCGGGGCGGGGAGCCATTCCTCCGCCGGCATCACCTGCCGGGGCTCGGTCTCCTTCGTCGCGGGAGATCGCGCCACGGAGGGTGTGTTCCCGCTTTGGGATGTCTATGAGAATGCAACGATCGGGCGGATCGCCGCGGGGCCCCTGCTCGCCTGGCTGAGGCCAATGGCCGAGCGGAGCGCGGCGGCGCCGTTCCTGGATGCCGTGCGTCTTCCACCCGAACGGCGTGCCTCGCCCATTCTCGAACTCTCCGGCGGCAACCAGCAGAAAGTGCTGATGGCGCGCGCGCTGATCGCCGCCGCCGACATCCTGCTGCTGGACGACCCGACGCGCGGTGTCGATGTCGCGGTGAAGCGGGATTTCTACGCCCTGATCCGCGAAGCCGCCGAAGCCGGCAAGCTGGTGATATGGTACAGTTCAGAAACCATCGAGTTTCTGGAATGCCATCGTGTCCTTCTCTTCCATGAAGGCATGGCGCGGCGGGTGCTGGACGCAGGCACGCTCTCCGAGGATGCGATCGTCAGTGCTTCCTTCGCCGAGCAGGACGCGGGCACCCCGATGAAAGCTGCGGCAAAGGCGAGACCATCACCGGCTGGATCAGGGCCACTCTCCCGCGATACATTGTTTGCGCTGGTGCCATTCCTGACCACCGCGCTGATCTTCGGCGTGATTGCGGTGCTCAACCACAATGCGGCGACGCTGTTCGGTATCGATCTGTTGCTGAGCGCCGCGGTGCCTCTGGTGCTGGTGGCGCTCGGGCAGATGTTTGTGGTTGGCGGCAGCGAAATCGATCTCGGCATCGGCGCTTTCGCGGGGCTTGCCAATGTGCTTAGCGCCACCTTCCTGGTGAACCAGCCACTCTTCGGCACGGTGGCGCTGCTGCTTGCTCTCGGCGCCTATGCCGCGCTTGGGCCGCTCATCCAGGCGCGCGGGATCCCGGCGATTGTCGTGACGCTCGGCGCATCCTTTGTCTGGGCAGGGGTCGGCTATGCGTTGCAGCCAACGCCAGGCGGCAGCGCGCCGGGCTGGCTCTCGGCGGCTTCCGGGTTTCACCTCGCCGCCATCCCGGCCTCCCTGCTTGCGGTGATGCTGGGGGCAATCCTCGCGGCCTCGCTCAATGCGTCCCGCATGGGCGTGGTGCTGCGCGGATTCGGCGCCAACCCGCGGGCGGTCGCGCAATGCGGCTGGTCTCCCCTCGCTGCCTCGCTGCTGCGCTACGCGATCGCGGGTTCGTTCTCGCTGCTCGCGGGCCTGACGATGACGGCGATTAACACGGCCTCGGACATCAACGCCGGCAGTTCGTACACGCTGCTCAGCGTCGCTGCGGTGGTAATCGGCGGCTCGGCATTGATCGGTGGGCGCATTGCGCCGCTCGGCGTGGTGTGCGGGGCGCTCAGCCTCTCTCTGATCGGCAGCCTGCTCGGTTTTCTTGGCGTCAGCACCGACTATGATGCCGCGGTTCAGGGCGGATTGCTGATCGCGATCCTGGTCTTGCGCGCTATGGAGGTACGCCGGGCATGAGCCGCCCGCTCGCCTGGCTGCGCGCACATCGCTGGAGTTTCTCGGCGATCGGCATTCTCCTTCTCTGGGCGATGCTCTCGCTCGCCACGGCGCGCTTCAGTCTGAGCAGCCTCTCGGGTGTCGCCAGCTCCGCTTCGTTCCTCGCGGTGGCGGCGATCGGCCAAATGTTCGCCGTGGCGACCGGCGGCGGCAATGTCGACCTCTCGATCCCGAGCGTCATCACGCTCGCGGCCTTCCTTACCATGATCGTTTCTGGTGGCAGCGACGCCGGGCTGCTCGCGGCGCTGCCGCTTGTGCTATCCGTCGGCCTCGCGACCGGGGCGATCAATGCGCTGCTCATTCTTTGGCTCAGGATCCCAGCGATCATCGCGACGCTCGCCGTGGGTTATGTACTCGATACCGCGGCCCTGCTGGCCAATCGGCGTTTCACCACCTTCGCGGTCAGCCCGATCCTGCGCGCGCTCGCCAGCGCCCATATCGCCGGGGTGCCGATGATCCTTCTTCTGGCAGGCGCTCTTGCCGCTTGCAGCGCAGCCTTGATCGGCCGCACAAGCTATGGGCGGACGCTGATGGCGCTCGGCCAGAACGAAGTGGCGGCGTCTCTCGCCGGCGCCCATGCCGGCCGGATCATCACGATCGCCTTCATGCTGAGCGGCGCCCTCGCGGCGATCGACGGCGCTCTGCTCTCGGCCCATACAGGCGGCGCCTTTCTTGGCATGGGGCGGCCATATCTGCTGCAATCGGTCGGCGCGGTCGTCGTCGGCGGCACGCTCATCTTTGGCGGCAGTGCGACCGCCCTCGGCACGCTCCTTGGATCGGTGCTGCTCGTGCTGATCGTCACCACCATGCAGATCGCGGGCCTCTCAGGCGGCGTGCAGGACATGGTGCAGGGCGTGGTGATCATCACCGTGCTGGCAGCTGCTGGCAGCGGCGTCTCGCGCCGCACCGCTTAATGCCCGTTGACCGTTCGCACATGCGCCGCAATGGGAACGGAAATGGCCGATGGTCTCCCGATCACTGCGCATGACGTCACCAAGCGAATCGAGGCAACTCCCGCAAGCGGAGCACGCCCGCCCACCCGTTCCAATCGCCATGCTTTCATGATGCTTCTCCCTCCAGGCTAACCGGACGCGATCCGATTTTTCGCCTCCGCATGCCCCCTTGGCCCTCTTGCGGGCTGGAGAAACTCCCGCCTAGTTTCGTGGAGGGGATCGGAAACCGGCGGAATCGTTCCGAAGAAAATCGGTCAGCCGCCCTGAGAAGGCATCGCCAGATGGGTTCCTTTTTGCCTTACCTTCTTCTTCTCTGTGCCATTCTGTGCGAAGTCATCGCCACATCGTTTCTCAAGGCTTCCAATCAATTCACCCGGCTAATCCCATCCTGCATGACCATCATTGGCTATGCATCGGCGTTCTATCTTCTGTCTGTCATCGTGCGGACAATTCCTGTTGGCATCGTTTATGCGATCTGGAGTGGCATGGGCATCGTACTGATCTCCCTGGTCGGCTGGTTCGTCTATGGCCAGGTCCTGAACCTGCCAACCATCGCCGGGCTCGGCCTCATCGTGGCGGGGGTGAGCATTGTCAATCTGTGCTCCAGTTCCATGGTCCATTGAAGATGGTGATCGAACAAGCGATCAGACGGCAGCCAGGCTCAGCCCGGTATGCGCTGTTATCCAACGGCTTCACCAGCCCTATCTCGAAGCCGATCCATTGGTAGCGTAATATTTTGATATTCAAGCCAAACCTGGCCACCTGGTCGGCAGAATCCGCCCTCACCCCGCGCCACACGGGGCGAAACCCCGAGCGATTGTCGCACTAAACGATACAACATCGATGTCGCATGTGTTCAAGACACTTCGCTCGCCGCCATGGTGTCTATCTCAATTCCTGGACTGCGTGGAGGCCATGGCGGTCCCGGAAGGAAAAACAGTATAAGCCATTTTGGATTTCTCCGGGTCGGAGAGGAAACATGAAACGTCTCTGCTTCGTCGCAGCTCTCGTGTCGCCGTTGCTGTGCATGAGTGTCGCCCAAGCGGCGGAACCGGCATCGTGCCAGTCCATCCGCCTCGGCAATATCGGCTGGACAGACAATGAAATTCAGAACGCCGTATTTTCGGCGCTTGCCACCAATCTCGGCTACAACGTCCAGGCCCACCTCTATTCTGAAGAAGTCATGTATGCCGGAATGAAGAACGGGCAGCTTGACGTTTTTCTCGACGATTGGACCCCATCGATGGACATGATCACCGGGCCCTATGAAAAGAGCAAGGAGATCGATGTCCTCGGGCCCGATCTCACCGGTGCGAAATATACGCTCGTCGTGCCGACCTATCTCTATGATGAGGGCCTTAAATCCTTCGACGATATCCACAAATTCGGCAAGCAGCTGGATTACAAAATATACGGAATTGAGCCGGGAAATGATGGCAATGAGCATATCCTTTCCATGATCAAGGACAACAAGTTCGGGCTCGGCAATTTCCAGCTCGTTCAATCAAGCGAGGCGGGCATGCTCGCCGAAGTGTCGCGCAAATACCCCAAGAAGGAGGCGATCGTGTTCCTCGGCTGGGAGCCCGAGCCGATGAATGTCGAGTTCAATATTAGCTATCTTCCTGGCGGAGATGCTTATTTCGGCCCCAATGAAGGGGAAGCCACGATCTATATCAACACCCGGCCCGGCTATACGAAGGAATGTCCGAATGTTGGCCGGCTGCTCTCGCAGTTCCGCCTCTCCATCGCGGATGAGAACACGATGATGTATAAAGTGCAGGTGCAGCACCAATCCGCTTCGGATGTCGCCACGGCCTGGTTGAAGGCCAACCCATCCTGGGTCGAGACCACGCTCCAGGGTGTCATGACCACCAGCGGCAAGCCGGGTGCAGCCGCGGTGCAGGCCGCATTGAAGGCGGATTGAGCGTCACCCGGCCCGCCGGAAGGCGATCCGGGTCCGCAGGCCCGGATCGCCGCTCGGGCGTCGATCCCACTGGCTTCGATCCCAGCGGCCTTGGTCCGGCGTCGCACCTGCGGAATTTTGCAGCCGCCGCTTGCGGCGATGAACGGGGACCATGGCGATGAAGGTCCTGATCCTTGCCGAACATTGGATCATCCATCACAGCATTCCGGTTGATGTCTGGTCGGTTGCGCTCATCAATTTCATCAAGAACAATTTTCAGGGTTTTTTCAATGTTCTGTCAGGCGTGCTCGGCTTCCTGCTTGGAACAACGACGGATGTGCTCAAGGCCGTCCCGGCCCTCATCCTGATCGTCATCTTTTCCGTCCTGACCTATCTCTTCAAGAAATCCTGGTCCCTGGCCTTGCTCGTGTTCGTGGCTCTGCTTTTTGTCCTCAACCAGGGTTATTGGGAACCCACGCTCGAAACCATCTCCCTCATCATCTACGCGACCATCGCCTGCATGGCGATCGGCGTTCCGATCGGGATCGCCGCCGCGCATCGGCCCACCCTTTACCGGATCATTCGCCCGGTGCTTGATCTGATGCAGACCCTGCCGACCTTCGTTTACCTCATCCCCACCCTCGTTCTGTTCGGGTTGGGCAATGTGCCGGGCCTGATATCCACCGTCGTCTTCGTCGTGCCAACCCCGGTGCGCCTGACCTATGTCGGCATCAGCAACGTGCCGCGCCAGTTGATCGAAGCCGGCCTCGCCTTCGGGGCCTCGCCGCGGGAGCTGCTCTGGAAGGTGGAAATCCCAGCCGCCATGCCGACAATCCTGGCAGGCCTTACCCAGGTGATCATGCTGAGCCTCTCCATGGTCGTGATCGCGGCGCTCGTCGGCGCCGGCGGGCTTGGCGAGCCAGTGGTCGAAGCGATGG
>DASZQO010000265.1:0-4063 GCA_035549615.1 Acetobacteraceae bacterium | reverse complement strand
GACGCGGCGGGGCACGAACGCGGCCGCGTGGTCCAGCTCACCGACGTGCCGCTCAAGACCATCGACCCGAGCTGGGGAGAGGTCGCTCCGGCGATCACCGAGCAGGCCGCTTCGGGCATCCATGACCTCATTGAGAAGGCGCGGGAGGCGCCATGAAAGGTTCGCCACCTCCGGAACGCGCCGACCCGGGTCTGATGGACAGCATGGAGGCGCATTGCTAGAAGGCGCGCGGCCGCGCATCCCTCTTCACCCGTTCCCACCCTGCGCGTCCCCATAAGGCGCGTCCCCCATAAAGGGGTATTCCCTCCAGGCGCGTTCTCAATCGGACTCCGTGCGCATGAAGATCGTCGCCGCAAACAGCAACCGCCCCCTGGCCGAGGCCGTTGCCGCCAAGCTCAACCTGCCACTCGCGCGCGCCGCCATCCGCCGCTTCGCGGATATGGAGGTGTTCGTCGAGATCCACGAAAATGTCCGCGGTGAGGATGTTTTCGTCATCCAGTCCACCTCCTATCCGGCCAATGACAACCTGATGGAGCTTCTGATCACGCTTGATGCGCTGCGCCGCGGTTCGGCCCGGCGCATCACCGCGGTGATCCCCTATTTCGGCTATGCGCGCCAGGACCGCAAATCCGGCCCGCGCACACCGATCAGCGCCAAGCTGGTCGCCAACCTCATCACCGAGGCTGGCGCCAACCGGGTGCTGACGATGGATCTGCATGCCGGCCAGATTCAGGGCTTTTTCGACATCCCGGTGGACAATCTCTATGCTGAGCCGCTCTTCAGCCGCGATATCCAGGAGCGCTTTGCCGGCCGCAGCATCGTCATCGTCTCACCGGATGTGGGCGGCGTCGTCCGCGCCCGGCTGATCGCAACGCGGCTCAATTGCGATCTCGCGATCATCGACAAGCGGCGCGAACGGGCCGGTGTTTCGGAAGTGATGAATGTCATCGGCGATGTCGGCGGGCGTGACTGCATTCTGGTTGATGACATCGTCGATTCGGGCGGAACCCTGGTCAATGCCGCCGCTGCGCTGATCGAGAGCGGAGCAAGCTCGGTCAGCGTCTATGTGACGCACGGGGTGCTCTCGGGCGGGGCCGTCGCGCGCATTGCCTCCTCGCCGATCGAGATGCTCGCCATCACGGATTCGATCCTGGCAACCGAGGCAGTGCGCCTGGCCAGCAATATCCGTCAAATCACCATTGCGCCGTTAATGGCGGAGGCGATGCGGCGAATCAGCGAGGAGACCTCGGTGAGCTCGCTCTTCAATTGAATCCGAGGGAGAATCACGCGCGATGGAGCACTTCTTACATGTCGCGTTGAGGACGAGGCGGGCCGATATCATGCGTACCGCCCATGAGGCGCGCAGGAAGGCCTGCCCGGCTCTCGCCCGGACACTCGAGCAGGAAGGACACGCCGCCTGAATGTTGCCGGCAATCGGATTCTGGTTCCTTCGCCATGGCGAGACCGACTGGAACGCCAAGGGCCTTTCTCAGGGAGCGGTGGATGTGCCGCTCAACGCGAATGGCGAGGCACAGGCGGAGCGTGCGGCCACACTCCTCAAGAGTGCCGGGATTGCAACCATCGTCGCCTCCCCGCTCGCCCGTGCCCGCCGCACCGCCGAGATGGTCGCCGCGGCGCTCGGCCTTCCGGTCAGCTTGGACCCTGAGCTGCGGGAAGTCGCCTTTGCCGGGCGGGAAGGCCAGCCGCTCGGCCCCTGGTACGATGAGTGGGTGGCCGGTATCGCGACCCCTATGGGGGCCGAATCCTTCGCCGAGCTCGCCACGCGCGCCAAATGCGCGGTGACGCAGGCGCTCGCCCTGCCGGCCCCCGTTCTGATCGTATCGCACGGCGCCCTCTTCCGTGCGCTCCGCGCCGTCATGGGTCTTCCCGTCACCGTCCGCACGCCGAACGCCGTGCCGATCTTCTGCACCCCGCCCCCGCCAGCGGCGCCGGAGGGCCCCTGGTCGCTGCGCGCGGCCGGCGCGCTCTCCCTCGTCGGTGATCCGGGGATCAGCGGATAATCTCGAAGGGAGGTCGTTGCGCGATACCCGATGATCGGCTAGATGGTCCGCCGCGCTGGCGCCGAAGGGTGCCGGCGCATGATGTTTTGAAGGGCGCTGTCATGGCCAACCGGGTGATGATCGAAGCCGAACAGCGGCAAAGCGGTGGCAAGGGTGCCGCCCGTGCGGCGCGGCGCGCGGGCAAGGTGCCCGGGGTCGTGTATGGCGCGAACCGCTCACCGGAACTCGTCGCGCTCGACCCGCGGGCAGTGCTGCGAGAGATCCATCATAGCGGCTGGCGCTCGCGCATCTATGATCTTGTGATCAATGGAACGACCACCCGTGCGCTGCTGCGCGACGTTCAGGTCCATCCCCTGACCGACCAGCCCGAGCATGTGGATTTTCAGCGCCTGACCGCCGGCCAGCCGGTCCGCGTCGCCGTCGATGTGCTGTTCACCAACGAGGTGGCCAGCCCGGGCCTGAAGCGCGGCGGTGTCCTCAATGTCGTGCGACACAGTGTCGATGTGTACTGCGATCCGGAAAACGTCCCGGATCATTTCGAGGCAGATCTCGGCGGCCTCGACATCAACGATACCGTGCGCTGGTCGAGCCTGAAAAACACCGAAGGCACCCGGCCGATCATCGCCGACCGGGACTTCGTGGTTGCGTCGGTTGCTCCTCCGACGAAGATGACCGAGGCCGTGGCCGAAACCCCCGCCGCCTCTGCCGCCGCGGCCACGCCTGCCGCTGCCTCCAAGCCCGCCACGCCCGCGAAGAAGGAGTGATCTTCGCTTCGTCGCGGTGGACCCCTTCGACGCAGGGGTAGGCCTGTGCTGCTTTGGGTTGGGCTCGGCAATCCCGAGCCCGGCATGGCGTTCAACCGGCACAATATCGGGTTCATGGCGCTCGATGTCATCGTGGCGCACCACGGGTTCTCCGACTGGCGACGGCGGTTTCGCGGCCTGGTTGCTGAAGGGGTGGTGGGGGGGCAGAAAGTGCTGGCCTTGAAGCCGCTCACCTACATGAATCTTTCCGGGGAATCGGTGCAGGCGGCGGCAAGTTTTTACAAATTGCCCGTGAGCGCGATCACCGTCTTTCACGATGAGATTGATCTTGCTCCCGGCAAGGTACGGGTGAAGCTGGGTGGGGGTGCTGCCGGTCATAATGGGTTGCGCAGCATCGACCGTTCACTGGGGGATCAGGGCTATTGGCGGGTGCGGCTCGGGGTGGGTCATCCTGGGAAGGAGCGTGTGCTTGGCCATGTGCTTGGGGATTTCTCCCGCCAGGATCGGGAAGAATGGCTTGAAGCGTTGCTTGGAGCCATGGCGGAGCAGGCACCCCTGCTGGTCGAGGGACAGGTGGAAGCCTTCATGTCCAAGATCGCTTCGGCGGTGCAAAGGCCTGGCTGATGGGCTTTCGTTGCGGCATCGTCGGTTTGCCGAATGTCGGCAAGTCGACGCTTTTCAATGCGCTTGCTGAGACCGCGGCGGCGGAGGCGGCGAATTACCCCTTCTGCACCATTGAGCCGAATATTGGTCGGGTGGCGGTGCCGGACCCCCGGCTCGGTATATTGGCGGGCATTGCGAAATCGGCGCGGATCGTGCCGACGAGCCTCGAGTTCGTCGATATCGCCGGGCTCGTGCGCGGAGCCTCCAAGGGAGAAGGGCTCGGCAACCAGTTCCTTGCGCATATCCGCGAGGTCGATGCGATCGTCCATGTGCTGCGCTGCTTCGAGGATCCCGACATCACGCACGTGGAGGGCGGGGTCGACCCGCTCCGCGATGCGGAGATCGTCGAGACCGAGCTGATGCTTGCGGATCTCGAGAGCCTCGAGCGGCGGCTCTCAGGGCTTGAGAAGCGCGCGCGCGGCGGTGACCGGGAGAGCCAGGTCCAGCTCGCAGTGATCGGCCCGCTGCTAGAAGCGCTGCGTGCCGGGCGGCCAGCCCGCAGCGCGCTGGAGCGTGATGATCGCGGGTCTCAATCACGCGAGCGCGGGCTGAATGAGGAGGCGGTGCGACGGCTGCAGCTACTGACAGCGAAGCCGGTTGTCTATGTCTGCAATG
>DASZQO010000264.1:0-5236 GCA_035549615.1 Acetobacteraceae bacterium | reverse complement strand
AGATCGAGGACCGTTTCGGCGGCGCCTACAGCCCGAGCCCGGGCGTGATCTATCCCACCCTCACTCTGCTTGAGGAGCAGGAGCTGATCCGCCAGGAGGCGGAGGCCGAGGGCAAGAAGCGCTATGCGATCACCGAAGCTGGCCGCAGGACACTCGCGGAGAATGAAGCGGAGGTCGAGGCGCTCTTCGCCCGCATGGCCGAGGCGGGTGCCGGCGGCGCCGGGCGCGCGCAGCTCTTCCGCGCGATGCACAATGTGCGAACGGCGCTCCGGCTTCGCCTGGCTCGCGGGCGGCTTACGGAGGAGGAGCTTCGCCGCGTGGTCGCAGCGCTCGACGCTGCGGCCCAGGAGATCGAGCGGAGCTGACAGCGTCGCCGCGCGCAAAAATTCTGTCCGGGGGCGAATAAGCTTTCCGCCTCCGCAGTCTCCTCACTGTCCGCCACCAGTGAGGAGCCTCGGAGATGAAAGCGAGTTTTGAGCAGGCGCGATCCGATACCGCGCCGGAGACGGGGCGCCGGCGCGTCCTCGAATGCATGGCCTGGGTGGGTTCGGGCGTGCTCTGGACTGTGGCGAGTGGGATTCCCCGCTCGCACCTTCTCGGCGGCGCGGCGGAGGCGGCCGAGAGCGCCGCGAGCTTCAGCTTCGTTCAGATCAGCGACAGCCATCTCGGCTTTCACGGGACAGCAAACCCGGATGTTACCGGCACGCTTCGGCAGGCGATCGCGGAGGTGAAGGCCAACGCCGCCCAAGCCTCCTTCATGATCCATACCGGCGATGTCAGCCATACCTCGCGGCCAGTGCAGTTCGACACCGCGGCAACGATCATCCAGGAAGCCGGGCTTACCACCCATTTCGTCCCGGGCGAGCACGATGTGATCGGCGATGCGGGCAAGGGCTATTTCGCCCGCTTTGGCACCGGGAAGACGCGCTGGTACAGCTTCGATGCGGCAGGCGTGCATTTCATCGGGCTCGACAATGTTTCACAGTTGGGAGTGAAGGGGCTTGGCCATCTCGGCGCCGATCAGATCGCCTGGCTGAGAAACGATCTTGCCGGCCGCTCGCGCAGCCAGCCGATCGTCGTCATGGCGCATATCCCGCTCTGGCAAATCTATCCGCAATGGGGATGGGGCACGGAGGAAGCAGCGGAACTCCTCACCATGCTGCGCCCTTTCGGCTCGGTGACCGTGCTCAACGGGCATATCCACCAGATCATCCAGAAGGTCGAGGGCCAGGTGGCCTTTCATACCGCGCGCTCAACCGCCTTTCCGCAGGCCGCGCCCTCACCCCATGCCAATCCTGGGCCGCTCACAGTGCCGGCGGGGCGGCTCGAACAGGTGCTCGGCACTGCGCGCATCCATTACGTTCCTGGCAAGGCCGGGCTTGCGATCATCGACACCCCGCTCGGAGCTTGAAGCATGATGATCCGTTTTGCGGCCGCTCTCGGCGCTGCCCTGCTCGCCGCCGCGCCGCCCGTTGCGAACGCGGATGCCCACGTCACGATCGACCAGCATATGTTCATGCCGGCCACGATCATCATTCATCCGGGCGAGAAAGTGACCTGGATGAACAAGGATTCGGATGTACACAATGTCACGAGCGACGATGGCGGAAAGAGCTTTCACACCCCCCTCCTCGATACGGGGGAGAGCGCGAGCCTGAGCTTCACCGCTCCCGGAACATTCGGATATCATTGCAGCGTCCATCCGGACATGACGGGAACGATCATCGTGAAATGAGGGAACGCACGCGCGGATCCCGGCCTGGAAAGAGCCCGCGACATTGAGCGCGGACCCTTCTTCCTTTTCCACGCAGATGCTGCCGCATCTCGATGCGGCCTATAATCTGGCGCGCTGGCTCGTGCGCGATGCGACCGATGCGGAGGACGTGGTGCAGACCGCGATGGTGCGTGCGCTTAGTCATTTCTCTTCTTTTCGCGGAGAAAATCCGCGCGCCTGGCTGCTCACGATCGTGCGTAATTGTGCCTATACATGGATGCAGGGACGCAAGCGCGACCCCGAGCCTTTGGCCGAGGATGTGGACGAGCAGCATCGCGCGACACCGGACCCCGGACCGGATCCGGAAACCGGACTCGGCTCGGCGGAGGAGCGCGCCCATCTCGAGCGCCTGCTTGCTTCCCTTCCGTCCGAGCTTCGCGAATGCCTCGTGCTGCGCGAGCTTGAAGAGATGAGCTATCAGGAAATCGCCGAGATCACCTCGGTTCCGATCGGCACGGTCATGTCGCGGCTCTGGCGCGCGCGGCGGATCCTGATCAAGCAGGCTGAGCGGAGCGACGCAGGATGAACGTTCCCCATTCCGAAGCGATGGGCGTTCTGATCCAGGCCGATCTCGATGGCGAGCTGGATGCCGTGCAGTCGGCCGATCTCGCGCTGCACATTGCCGGCTGCGCCGAGTGCCAGGCCCTGGCCGCGCGGTTGCGCACACTGAGGAGCGGCCTGAGATCGCACATTCCCCGCTATCAGGCGCCGGACTCTCTGCGGCATTCGCTTGCGAAGGCGGGCGAAGCCGCGGCAAGGCCGCCGCCCCGGCGGGTTCGCCTTGCACGGACATCCCTTGCAACGCGCCTTGCGGCGCCGTTCGGCGGGTTTGTGGCCGGCGCGGTACTGGCGGCGGCGGTGGCGCTCGCGGTGCTGCCGATCACGCCGCCGGAGGCGGGCCGCGTTGCCAGCGAGGTCGCGAGCGCCACGCTTCGTGCCGATGAGCCCGGCCATTTGCTGGACCTGTCCGGTTCGACCCCGGCCGCGCTGGCCGCCTGGTTTCAGAAAGGGCTTGGCTACACCCCGCCCGTCCGCACCGTTCCGGGCTTCATGCTGGCCGGGGCTCGCCTCGATTATGTACACGGACGATCCGCGGCCGTGCTTCTCTATCGGCGCAATGGCCGGACGGTCACGCTCTATCTCTGGCCAGAACAGCATAAGCCGACGCCACCCGTCTCTCTCGCGGCGGCGGGCATCGCGCTTTCCTATTGGCGCGCTGGTGGGATGGAGTTCTGGGCTGCCGCCGAATCACCCCAAGATGTCCAGGCGTTCACGCATGCCTGGCGCAATACCGCCTAAACAGAACAGGCGTGAGGGATAAGGATTCACCCTATTTCCGTTGATTGGGCGCGCCTGAAAGCGTGGATCACGCGTCCCAGCTTTCAGGGCAAGCCGGTGCATAGGGCTTCGCCCCGGGGCCCGATCGCGGCGCAATGTGCCTCGCGGAGCGAGCCCTTTTCGCCGTCTGAATCGGGCGCCGGAACCTAAACGAGGGCAATTTGCTGATCGCGCGCCACAGCCCTATATCCTTGAGCGGGTGATGATTCCTGATCATCACGCTTGCGCTTTGTTTGGTGATCAACTTCATGGCGGCCGGCGGATTGTCCGCGCCGGAGGCCCTGCCGGCGCGCAGGCAGGATGCCCCAGATTCGTCGAAAGCCAGGGTGATCTGAACGCTTGGAGCATCAAGAATGACAAGTTCGGACGATTACGCGCCGCCGAGGATTTGGACCTGGAACAAGCCGAGCGGTGGCCGGTTCGCGAACATCAACCGCCCGGTCTCGGGGCCCACGCACGAAAAACCGCTGCCGATCGGCCGCCATCCCCTCCAGCTCTACTCGCTCGCCACGCCGAACGGTGTGAAGGTGACGGTGATGCTTGAGGAGCTGCTGGCGCTCGGCCATGCCGGGGCGGAATATGATGCCTGGCTGATCAGGATCGGAGAAGGTGAACAGTTCGGCAGCGGCTTCGTGGCGGTGAACCCCAACTCCAAGATCCCGGCCTTGGTGGATCGCAGCGGCCCGGCACCGATCCGGGTCTTCGAATCCGGCGCGATCCTGCTCTATCTCGCGGAGAAATTCGGGGCCTTCCTGCCGACCGAGCCGAGCGCGCGCGCCGAATGCCTCTCCTGGCTATTCTGGCAGATGGGGAGCACGCCCTATCTGGGCGGAGGATTTGGCCATTTCTATGCCTATGCCCCGACGAAGATCGAATATGCCATAGACCGTTACGCTATGGAGACGAAGCGCCAGCTCGACGTGCTCGACCGCCGGCTCGCGGACAACCAATATCTGGCCGGCAGCGACTATACGATCGCCGATATCGCCGTCTGGCCCTGGTATGGCGGGCTGGTGAAGGGGTGGCTTTATGACGCCGCTGAATTCCTGCAGGTGCAGGAATACAAGAACGTCGTACGCTGGGCCGACCGGATCGGTGAACGACCAGCGGTCCAGCGCGGACGGATGGTCAATCGCGTCAGCGGCGAACCGTCAAGCCAATTGCACGAACGCCACGACGCGAGCGACTTTGAAACCAAGACCCAGGACAAGCTGGCGGTCGCAAGTTAGATCGACGGCGCCGCCAGCGGGGGCGGTTCAAGCGTGTTCGCCGGAGGCGGAATCACCGCAGGAGTGAATCGCGCCGGAAAACAAAGGCCGGGAGCGGAATGCGGGAGCGCGAGCGAACGCATCCCGCTCTCAGTCATGTCCGCCAGCCCTGCGACTGGAGAGAGGGAAGAGACCGTTCCCCACATTGCCGGCGCTTGAGCCCGGTCAGGGGCGCCCCTCTGATTGCGAACGTAGTCCCATGCCGTACCAGGAAATCATTTTGAAATATCGGGAGCCTAGGGGTGCCCTTGCTGAAGGAGGCTCTCATGCCCGATGCCGATCGCCGCACCTTTGTTCTCGTTCATGGCGCCTGGCATGGCGCCTGGGTCTGGCGGGATGTGCTCCCTCGCCTGCGCGCGCTTGGCCATGAGGCAACCGCGCTGACCCTCACCGGCCTCGGCGAACGCCGGCATCTCGGCAACGGGTCTCTCGACCTCGAAACTCACATCGAGGATCTGGTCACACATATCGAGATGGAGGACTTGCGGGATATCACCCTGGTTGGGTGGAGCTACGGGGGAATGGTCATTACGGGCGGGCTGGCGCGCGTTCCCGAGCGGATCAGCAGGCTCGTCTATCTCGATGCCTTCATGCCAGAGGACGGCAAGGCGCTGGTCGATTATATTCCGGAAGACCAGCGATGGTCATTGGAGGCGTTCAAGGAACAAAATATGCCGCTTCCCCCCATTCCACTGTCCATATTCGGCGTGACCGACCCACACATAGTCGCATTCATTGAACCGAGACTCGCGGCGCAACCCTGGCGAACTTTTTATCAGCCAGTGAAGGCCATGAAGAGCCGTCCGAACATTCCGGTCTCCTATGTCGTCTGTACCGGATATGCTATCTCTACGGG